>JAQVLK010000052.1 GCA_028704165.1 Candidatus Altimarinota bacterium
AGGCAAGTACAAAGGGACATGGTTTGGTTCCGTTGCTTGTAGAAAATCGGGTAGTTTCGACATTAAAAACAAAGAGGGGAAAAGGATCTCAATTAATAAAAAATACTTCAAAGTATTGCAGAGGACATAGGGTTATGAATATTCGACAGAGAAGTGCGGCATTCCTCCCGGCGCTAAAGCAACCGGGCTCCCTGCCTGAATTTTTGTGGTGCGAATATGGGCACACATGGAAATTAAAAATCGAATCTCACAAAGGTTTAACTTATTTAAATTTAATTTAATTAGACGGTAAAAACGATTATAACAAATCAAAGTGTATAGTTTAGCCCTGAAGGCTTGCAGGTCCTTCAGGACAGAGGCCGACACAGAAAAGTAAAAGATCGATTTATATATACGCTTTTCTGCTTTATATAATTTTCGGCGTCTTTTTCTTTGCCCTGCTATCGTTTTAGGTGGCAAATATGGAGTTCAATAACCGCATAAAAGAAAAAATAAAAGAATCTCTAAACCTGGTTGACGTAATTGGGAAAACCATAAGCCTGACGAATGCCGGAAATGGAATGTATACAGGAAGTGTTGGAAAATCTGGAAAATCGGGTGCTTCGCTTAGAGTAGATTCAAAGTTACAGCTCTGGAACGATTTTAAAAATAACCACGGTGGAGACGTTTTTGACTGGATAGGATACGAAAAAGGGCTGGATACTAGGGGAGTAGAATTCCCACAAGTTTTGAGAATTGCGTCTGAGATGGCAGGAATAAAACTTCCGGAAATGACGGATGACGATTTAAACAAAGTTTCAGAGGGAGCAAAATTAAAGGATCTGCTAACAGAAATCGCTAACATATATCATAAAAACATTACAGAAAGACCTGACCTGATGGCACTCATTAAAGATAAGTGGGGAATATCGGCCGAAACAGTAAACAGGTTAAAAATCGGATACGCAACGACTGGAAGGGATCTCAAAAACATAGATAATAACGAAATAAAAAACACCGGGCTCGTATATTTAAACAATGGTATTGTAGGCGGGGAAGTTTTCAAAGGCCGCATAATGTTTCCATACTGGAAAGGTGGAAAGGTTGTTTATTTCATAGGCCGGGAGACAGAAGAAACGCCGCAGAGTGAAAAAGAAAGGGGGATGAAATACAGAAAGCAACCTGTGCACAAAGAAAAATTCCCATATATTTCAGATACTATAGAAAATGGATACTTTTATGGGGAAGACAGTTTAAAGGGTGAAGAATACTGCATATTAACGGAGGGTGTAACCGACTGTATAGTAATGATTCAAGCAGGGTTCCCATGTATCTCCCCCGTAACGGTACAATTCAGAGAAAAAGATTATCCAAAACTCTTGGAGTTAACACGAAAGTTAAAAACGGTTTACATCTGCAACGACAACGAGGAAAATGCGGCAGGGCTCAGGGGAGCATTGAAAACGGCCGGGATACTCGAAAGTTCTGGAATTGAAACGAGGCTCATAGAACTACCGAGACCACGAGGGATCGATAAAATAGACTTGGCTGAGTATATGGCTGGACACTCCATAGACGCGTTCAGAGACCTCATGGGGGATGCCGTTGGCTTATGGGATTTCAAACTATCTACACAGGAAATCCCAGAAAAAACACTGGCTAAGAAAAAGGCGGCTGAACGTTTTATACTCGAAGACCTCGAAGGAATGAAATTCGATGACCTTAAAACGTTCGTGATGTCTGATGTAAGAGAAGCGTTTAAACTGAAAGCCGGGGACCTAAGACCAATATTAAAAAACGTCCAAGCGAAACTTTTAGAAATCGATAAAAAGACAGATCCGGCAAACTTTGAAGAAATAGCAAAGGTAGTTTTAGAAAATTATAAACTTTTTGTAATGGAGGACACAAAGGAATTCTATATTTATAAATCTGGAAGATATTACACAGATGGCGCAGAAAGTGAGATCCGACAAGCCGCTAGAGATATTTCGAAAGAAATCAACCTTCGGAGGGGTATAAACGACCCGGAGCCACTCACCGATAGAGCCGTGCGAGAAGTTTTGGAGTATCTCAAGGACTATAAATTTATACACAGAAAAACGGTTAACGATAGAAAGCATACAATAAACTTTAAAAACGGGCTTCTGGATGTCGACACATGGACGTTTACAGGACACGATCCAGAATATTTTTGTACTATCCAGATACCAGTGAATTACGAACCGGGAGCCGATTGCCCCACATTTGATAAGTACCTAACTGAAGTTATAGACGACGAAGACGCCGAAGTGCTTTATCAGTTCATGGGTTATTCGCTGATACCCGATACCAGAATACAGAAAGCTGTTATGCTAATCGGGAAGGGGAGTAATGGGAAAAGCGTTTTCCTGAAAGTGTTTTCTAAACTATTGGGAAGCGAAAATATAGCCGGGGAAAGTCTTCAGAACCTAGAGGAAAATAGATTTTCCATTGCGAAACTGTACGGAAAGCTTGTTAACATGTTCAAAGATCTCCCATCTACGACATTAGACAAATGTGAGATATTCAAAACCCTTACAGGAGACGATGGGGAAATACGGGGGGAAGAAAAATTCAAACCAGGTTTTTATTTTGAAAACACGGCTAGACTCATATTTTCGGCTAACGGTCTACCGAAAGTACTGGACGACAATTTTGCTTTTTATCGTAGATGGATTTTAATTAATTTCCCAAACGTGATATCAGAAGACGCACAAGATAAAAAGCTTTATCAAAAGTTGACTACGGAAGAAGAACTTTCTGGAATACTTAACCGGGCACTTACTGGGCTTAAATCCGTTTTGAAGAACGAAAGGTTCTCCTACTCGAAGACGGCGTCTGAGGTTGAAAGGATTTACAAGATCAATAGTAGACCAGTTGATGCTTTTATATATGAACGGCTACAGGCTTCCGTAAACGATACACCAAAAGCGTATATTTTAGAGGAATATTCAAAATGGTGCAAAAGCAATGACGTTGAACCGGTTCACGAAAACAAATTCGCTAAAATAATGAAAAGGCTAGGCTACGACACTGTAAGAAGAACCATAAATAAGCAAAAGATGTCTTTTTATGAAGGGGTTGCTATTAAAAAAGATTCTGATACATATGAGGACATGGAAGACAATGATAAAGATGAAAATGGACAGGGGAAAGAAATTTGCCTGTCCCCATTACCTAGTTCTACTGATACTGATTATTTTAATCTGGACAAGCAAAATGTAATTTCAAGCACTGTTGGCAAAAGTAGAAAAAATATAAAAAATGGTGGGGATATTGGGGTAAAAAATATATTGTTTACTTATGGTAACAGTGTCGAAAATGCCAGTTTGCCTGTCCGCGTAGAAGAAAACGATAGCAGTATACATAACGAAGGTGGACAGGCAAAAATAGCTCCCCTGTCCTCCGGCAAAGATTGCATGTCCGCTAACCCAACGGATATGTTAAAAAGCTCTATCATGCGGATGGATTTGAATAATTTTTCGAAATCAAATTATAATCTTGTGGTAGCTGACATTGATGAGTTTACAAACTCTTTCATATCAAAATATCCAGGATACGGGAATGATCCTGGGCGGGCAAGTGTGAGATATTTGGCAGACATGTTGAATCACATAGGGTGGAGATAAAGAATGATAAGATGTATCCTGAAACCACAAAAAAACAAATATGTAAAAATAATCACGTGGTGCCCTGATTGTGGTGCAAGAGGTCAACTAACCCGCAGTAATCAAAAATTGTTAGTAAGGCATAAAACGAAAACTGGCCAGGCACTTCATCGGGTAACCGGGGAATTGTTCGATGAAATGAAGATAGTTTATAATTTGTATGGAACAAAGCCGTTTGAGGGAGTTTGAACCGGTGTATATACAAACGTACTAACCACGTATAGAAAATGCCACCACGGCGAAATCTCGAAGTCGTAGGAGACAATGGACATGCCATACAAAGACAATGACAAACAAATAGAATATCAAAAATCGAGATACGTGAATAAAAGGTGCCCCGTGTGCCATAAAAATATAAAAGTAAATAAATACAGAACTATAAAAATTTGTGAGCATTGCAAATCAAGAATCTATGTGTCAAGAACTTTCAGCGATAACAAACATCATGGAACTGCTCATGGTGTAAAGCTTTGGGTTGAAAGATCTTGGGGATTTGGTGATGAAAAATAAAATACCAAAATTTATTTTATGGATGCTTAAACCCAAATTTATATATACTATTGGGTTAATGTGTGTTATAGGAGATTAAAATATGGATTATGAAACTTTTATAAATTCGAAAATAAAAAAATATGAAGATTCTGGGTTCGATGCCGAAAACGTATCATGTATACTATTTGATTTTCAGCAAGATGTTGTTAGATGGGCACTTAAAAAGGGTAAGGCTGCAATATTTGCAGGCACTGGATTAGGTAAAACCGGGATGCAGTTGGAATGGGCAAAAAAAGTATGTGAGTATACATGTGGGAACGTCCTAATACTTGCCCCGCTTGCCGTATCTGAACAGACGGTTCGGGAAGGTGAAAAGTTCGGGGTAGACGTGAACATTTGCAGATCTCATGACGGAGTGAAACATGGGATAAATATAACTAACTATGAAATGCTGCACAACTTCGATATTAACGATTTTGTTGGTATCGTACTTGATGAAAGCTCTATTCTAAAATCGTTCACAGGGAAAGTTAGAACTGAAATAATAAAAGCGTTTGAAAATACTCCGTATAGACTGGCGTGTACTGCAACCCCGTCTCCAAACGATTATATGGAACTTGGTAACCATGCCGAGTTTCTCAACGTTATGACACGATCTGAAATGTTATCCATGTTTTTTGTACATGATGGGGGGTCTACGTCGAAATGGAGATTAAAAGGACACTGCGCGGAGTCTTTTTGGGAGTGGGTGGCTTCGTGGGCAGTTATGCTTTCGAATCCTAAAGATCTTGGATACGAAAACGAATTTTTTGATTTACCATTGCTTAGAATACATGAAATAGTTGTCGATGAAAACGAACAAAATACAAAACTTGCTAAAACGCTTACTGAAAGGAGGATAGCAAGGAAAGAAACGATAGATAAGCGGACATCAAAAGCAGCAGAAATAGCAAACTCCTTAAATGAGCCAGTTATTATATGGTGTAATCTAAACGATGAATCAAGAGACCTTTCAAATAAGATACGTGGGGCAGTTGAGATATTAGGGTCAAACAAAACCGAATATAAAAAAGAAATGCTAGATGAATTCTCGAAAGGAGGTTTTGATAAATTGGTTACTAAACCTTCGATTGCTGGATTTGGTATGAACTGGCAACACTGCTCAAAAATGATATTCACTGGATTATCAGATTCTTTTGAACAATATTATCAGGCTGTAAGGAGATGTTGGAGGGCTGGACAAAAGCGTGATGTAGATGTTTGGATAGTCACGAGTAGACGCGAGGGTGAAGTCGTGGATAACATAAAAAGAAAAGAATGTCAGTTTGAAGAAATGTTATCGGGTATGATTGCAGCAACCCAGGACATAACAAAAGAACATATCAAATCAACGAGAAGAGAATTGTGTGAATATAAAACAGATTATAAATTTTGCGATGAATGGGAAATGTACATGGGCGACAATATCGAAGTAGTTAAAAAAATTCCTGACAATTCTATACATTACACGATATTCAGCCCCCCGTTCTCCCAGTTGTATGTGTACTCAAACTCTATACGGGATATGGGGAATTGCACAGATGATAACATGTTTATGTCCCACTATTCATATTTGGCAAAAGAATTAATGCGAATCACAATGCCCGGTAGATTGGTTTCTGTCCACTGCATGTTAATTCCATCTATGAAAGAAAGAGATGGAGTAATAGGGTTAAAGGACTTTAGAGGGGATTTAATCCGTGTAATGCAATCCCATGGATTTATCTATCATTCTGAGGTACAAATATGGAAAAACCCAGTTACCGAAATGCAGCGCACAAAAGCACTTGGTCTCCTCCACAAACAAATACGCAAGGACTCAACAATGTGCAGAATGGGAATTCCGGATTATGTAGTCACGTTTCGAAAACCTGGAGATAATCCACAACCTGTATCGCATACAATGGATAACTTCCCGGTTTCAAAATGGCAGCAGTATGCTAGCCCCGTATGGATGGATATAAAACAGTCAAATACATTACAAAAGAGGAGTGCTAGAGATGAAAAAGACGAGAAACATATATGCCCGCTTCAATTGGATTTGATTGAAAGATGTATAGAATTGTGGACGAATAAAGGTGACACAGTATTTGATCCATTTTCCGGAATCGGATCAGTGCCTTACACGGCTGTAAGAATGGGTAGGATAGGCGTTGGAATAGAATTAAAAGAATCATATTACACACAGGCGGTAAAAAACATGGAAAACGCCAGCAACAATAAAATAATTGGTAATCAAATAACAATTGACCATATCATTAATAAGCATATACAATCCACGTTTGAGGGATATTGATGCCAATAATAAACAGGAAAGATATAAGCGATGTAACATTGGTTACAATAGATACAAATTATGAAAAACTGATATATGAAAAAAATATAATAAAGAAAGTTTTCAGAACAAAACCAGACTCCAGAGGAAGGATTCATATAGGAACTACAAACGAAGTGCTTATTGTAGAATTGAAATGAGGAAGCATGGTGTATAATAAAATAACCGCTTCAACAATCCCCGAATCTTACAAAAAATCAGTTTATAGAGTGTGGAATTTTGGAGATGATGTGCTTGATGAGCGTGGCGACTGGATAAGAGAAATCTGCGATTATTCAATTCATATTCCAACTGACGATTGCTCACATGTTCCAGGATTTGAGGTCAGAGATAATGATTTTGCAAAACCGTTGATAAATAAAGAGCTTGCAATAAAAAAAGGTGAACAGTTTGTATATGCGTACGGCGACAGGTTATTCACATTTGACCAACTTGAGAAAACCATCCAGGCCCTAATTGATAATCCAAGTACCCGCCGGGCATATATCCCGTTGTATAATTGGTCTGATAATTCAAAGTTTGTCGAGGATGTCCCGTGTTGGGTAGGGCTTCAATTTTTATTGAGGAAAGGGAATTTAAACCTGATTGATACGTTCAGGTCTAATGATCTGTTCTATGCGTATCCTTCAGACGTTTACGGGGCTCGGGTCCTACAATATTACGTGGCTGATAGGATAGGGGCATCTGTTGGATGGATCACAGAGCACGCCGGGTCAATGCATATCCGGATGACTGACGAGGACGCGGTATTAAAATTCCTATCTTAATTTTTTTTGTATAATACCAATAACTATATATAAGATAAAAACAATGTAGTAGTATAGTAAGATTGGATGGAGTTGAAAAGAAACATGGTTAAACACGATGAGTATGAATCTGTACAATCCTGGAAACTGTCCGTATGCGAAGACTGCGGTGCACTGTTGTATGCATATGAAACCGACGACGGGAAAACGTTTATGACATCAGTTTATGATGGGTTCCAGTACCACAGGCACGGAAACAATAAAAACTATGTTGCATATCATGAATGTGGCGGGGATAAAGGACAATCAAAGACAAGAAAACGAATGTATGTTGAAACTCTGCCTGTATCGGGGGAAGTGTCTAACAAAGTAAAGAACACTTTGGTACAGCAGGCAGTTATGAGGGCACTATCCGACGAATTCGCAAACGCAAAACGTGGATTCAAAAAGTCTGTTAATACACAGGCAATCGATTTTATGGCCGGTAAATCACAGTACGAAACCCCATTCTCGACAAAGCAAGTAGACGCAATAATGCTCAAATACATCGGGAGCGCACCGGTTAATACCCCATCAAATGAAAATGACGATGACAGGGAAGAAGAATCCACCGTCGAAGAATGGGTGTGCTCGGTCTGCGGGAAAGATTGTAAAGGATGTGGAAGATTTTTCCACCACATGAAATTGAATCATCCTGATTTTGAACTAACCGATTAATAAATTTCTTTATTCCTTTTATTAATAAAAACAATAACTATATATACAATAAAAACAATGTAGTAGTAGAAGCAGGGC
>JAQVLK010000053.1 GCA_028704165.1 Candidatus Altimarinota bacterium
AACTCTTACTTACGAAGCAGTTGACCAGTTGACAAAACTTGGTATAGGCCAATCAACTTGTATGGGAATCGGCGGCGACCCGGTTGTTGGAACAAGGTTTATTGATGCGATTAAACTTTTTAATGAGGATAAAGATACCGACGCTATAGTAATGATAGGTGAGATAGGCGGAAATGCCGAAGAAGAAGCTGCTTACTTTATTAAAAAGCATGTTAAAAAACCTGTTGTCGGATTTATTGCCGGTAGAACAGCCCCCCCTGGACGCAGGATGGGTCACGCAGGAGCTATCATCGCAGGAGGTAAAGGAACCGCTGCGGAAAAAATGGCTGTATTGAAAGAATGCGGTATTCATGTTGTTGAGTCTCCTGCTGATATTGGCAAGACAATGCAGGTGGCTCTTGAAAAGATAAAGATTAAAAAAGGGAATAAGAAGATTAAGAAAGCAGTTAAGAAAGAAGCCAAAAAAGTAACTAAAGTTTTGAAGAAAGCCGCAAAAAAAGTAAATAAGAAATAATTTATTGAAACTGACAACCATTAAGATAAATAACGCTAAGTTCTTTGCGTATCATGGTGACCTTGAACATGAAAAGGTTTTCGGCAACCAGTTTGAAGTTGATATTGAAATGATTTGCGACCTGAGCGGACTCCTGGATTCAGATAAACTTAGTAAAACGGTAAACTATCTTGCTGTTTATAACCTTGTTAAAGAAATATTTAACAAAGAAAAGTTTAACCTTGTTGAAACAGCAAACATTAAAGTTTGTGAGGCAATTCTCGCTAACTTTTCTCTGGTTCAGAAGGTTATCGTTAAGATAAGAAAACCAAACGCTCCGTTGGGTATCATTGATTCGGTCGAGGTAATTAATGAATTGAGAAGGAATTGACACCCGATGTCTTTCTGGGGCTTGGCTCCAATATTAACGACAGATTAAAGTATTTAGAAACCGCAGCTTCTCTTATAGGAAGCTGCAGTAATATTCAAACAGTTTGCGTTTCATCTGTTTATGAAACTGAACCATGGGGTGTTAAAGAGCAAAACAAGTTTCTGAACATGGTATTAAAAGTTAACTCTCATTTTACTCCTGATGAGTTGATGGTTTTTGTAAAAGATATTGAAATGAAAGCTGGACGCAAGGTAAGAAAGAAATGGTTTGAAAGAGAGATTGATATTGACATTCTGTTCTTCGGAAATAAGGTGCTGGAAAACGATATTCTTTCAATACCGCATAAAGAAGTCCAAAACAGAAGGTTCGTACTCGTTCCAATGTGCGAAATAAGCGAAAGTTTTGTTCATCCTGTTTTAAATAAAACGATGTCAGAATTGCTTGAATTAACAAAAGATATTTCAGAAGTTTCTATTTATAAAATTTAAAGTTATTGTCGTCACCACATATTAAATACATTGCAATCGAAGGTGTCATCGGAGCGGGTAAAACTACCCTTGCGAAAATGCTTGCTAAAAAGATGAATGCTAACCTTGTATTGGAGAGTTATGAAGATAACCCCTTTCTTGAAAAATTTTACAAGAACCCCCGTAGATACGCTCTCCACACTCAAATGTATTTCCTTATGTCGAGATACAAACAACTTCTTGAACTTAGACAGGATGACCTTTTCCACGAGTACATCGTCTCTGATTACATTTTCGAAAAAGATAAGATATTTGCTTATCTTAATCTTGCTGACGATGAGCTTGAACTTTACGAAAGAATGGTTTCCTTTATTGAGAGAAACCTTAAAAAACCCGACCTTGTGATTTACCTCCAGTCAACCGTGGAAAGACTTATGGCAAACATTAACAAACGGGGAAGAACCGCAGAAAAGAATATGAGCGAAACTTATATTTCAGATTTAAACGAAGCGTACAACTATTTCTTCTTCAGGTTCAAAGCTTCAAGAGTTATGATTGTGAACGCAACCGAAATGGATTTTGTAAACAATGTAAATGATTTCAATGACTTGGTTTCTGAAATAATGAAACCGGAACATGGCAATATTGAATACTTCAATCCTTCTGTAAAGAAAGCCGCAGGAAGATAAATGCTTAAGTTCATCTGGTACCTGTTTCTATTCTATTTTATCTTCTATCTTGTTAAATTATTATTTAGATTATATAAAAACGCTAAGAATAAATCATCAGGCATTGTAAAACCCCCTGTCGAAAACAAGAGGAAATCCGAAATTGATAAGGATAAAGTTGTTGATGCACACTATGAAGACCTCTGATACACCTTTCGGTAAAGTTAAGAATATATTAATAGTTCGGCAGCACCATCAGCTCGGCGATATGCTCTGCGCACTCCCAATGTTTGCAGCAATTCGCAAAAAGTTTCCTCATGCTCACGTTACCCTTATTGCTTCACCTGTCAGTTATGAAGTGCTAAATAGTAAAGCAAATCCTTATATAAATCAGGTAATTAATTACAACAAACAAAGCGTTCATTCGCTTCTGGATTTTTTCAATCAGCTGTTTTCCCGCAAGTATGATGTAGGGATAGTGCCTTCAACAGCATCAATATCGCGTACATCGCATTACATTAATTTTATTTCAGGTGCAAAAGTACGCGTCGGGGCGGAGAGTGTTGAGAATAAGATTAATAAATCTGCAAACCTTCTGACGGTAAAGAAAAAGTTTTTCTGGGATGAGCAGAAGCTTCATCAAACGGAGAGAAATCTTGATGTTGTAAGACTTATAGGCTGCGATCTCTCTTTGGAGGAGAAGAAAAACGTAAGGATTTTTCTTGATAAAAAAGAGGAGTCGTATGCAGAGCGGTATTTTGAGAATAATTTCCCGGATAAATCAAAACCCGTGTTTGCGTTTCATGCGGGTGCGGCAAAGGTTCAGAACAGATGGAATAAAGATAATTTCGTGAAACTTATTCTTATGCTTCACAAAAAATATAATCCTTACATTGTGTTTACTTCGGGTTTGATAGACGGAGAAATAAACAGTTATATCCGGCACAAGCTAAAAAATCATTCAGTTGACTCGGAGATTATGTATAAAATTCAAATAAGGAAAGTTGCTTCAATATTAAGACGCGTAACGCTTTATCTTAGCAACGACACGGGTCCGATGCATGTTGCTGCATACGTTAACGCAAGAGTAATAGGATTGTTCGGACCGACAAAGGGATATGAATGGGGACCCATTAATCCGCAGGGAACATTCATTCAGTCAGACACGGAAAACATAGATGATATTCCCTCTGACACTGTGTATAATTTTATAAACAATTATTTAAATAAACAGTAAACAATGCAGAATAAAACGCTTGCAGCGATTGATATTGGTACGAATTCTTTTCATCTTGCGATTGCGAGCGTAAATGATAAGGGTATAATAAAAGTACTTACGAAAGACAAAGAGGTAGTAAGACTCGGAAAGAGTTCAACCGATATGAAGTACATATCTCTTGACGCGATGGAAAGGGCGATAACGGTACTCAAGCGTTTTAAAATAACGTGCGATTCTTTTAACGCTGAAATCAGGGCGGTGGCGGCGTGCGCTACGCGTGAAGCATTGAACAAAGACGAGTTCATAAACGAAGCATTCAGAAGAACGGGTATTTCGATTGAGGTAATATCAGGGTATGAAGAAGCACGTTTGATTTATCTCGGAGTACTTCAGGCGCTTGATGTTTACAATAGAAAGATACTTTTAATTGACATTGGCGGCGGCAGCACCGAGTTTTTGACGGGAGAGAAGGGCAACGTGAAATTCTCGAACAGTATAAAACTTGGAGCAGTACGTCTGACGGAAAAATTTTTCTCTGACGGAAAGTTCACAAAAGAAAACATCGGAAATGCGCGGCTTCATGTAAGAAGCATTATAAACCCTATTGTAAGAAGCCTTAAGAAAGAAAACTACGATTTAGTAGTAGGCACGTCGGGAACGATAACAAACCTTGGTTCGATAATTTATTGCAAGAGCACAACGGAGGATGTTTCGCTTTTCAATTTCAATAACTATAAGTATTCTGATGCTGAGCTAAGTTATGCAGTAAAAACCATTCTGAGTTTTGACAATGCCGCGGCTATTAAAAAAATCGAGGGGCTTGATTCAGATAGGGCTGATATAATCACGGCAGGTGCCATAATACTTGAACAGATATTTAAAGAAGTAAACATCAAACAAATTACGCTTTCAAGCTACGCACTGCGAGAAGGAATACTCTTCGATACTATTGATAAAGAGCACAACACGCTCCAATCGGAAGACATGAAGAACGTGAGGTACAGAAGTGTTATAAACCTCGGAAGACACTGTGGTTTTGACGAAGCCCATTGCAGGAAGATACTTCAACTCTCTTTGCCGATATACAATGCGTTAAGGGATAAATTCGGACTGACTGACCAGGACCTTGACCTGCTTGAAGCCTCAATTTATCTGCATGATATAGGACATAGTATCTCTCATTCACAGCATCATAGACATTCATACTATCTTATAAAAAACTCTGAACTTCTCGGTTTTAATAATGAAGAAATTGAAATAATTGCGAATATTGCAAGATACCACAGAAAATCGCATCCGAAAACAAAACATATAGAGTTCAACAAGCTTTCTCCTGCGAATAAAAGCAAGGTAAAGATGCTCTCTGGGATTTTGCGTATTGCGGATGGATTGGACAGAGGACATAGCTCAGCAATAGATTCTATAAAAGTAACCGTTCAGGATAAAAATTTCCATGTGAAGGTCGCTCCAAGGGAAGGTAAAGACCCTACGCTTGAACTCTGGGGAGCGAACATGAGGAAAGAATTATTTGAAGAGGCATTTGGTTATAATATATTGATTAATTAATTTTC
Source organism: Candidatus Altimarinota bacterium (assembly GCA_028704165.1). Lineage (GTDB taxonomy): Bacteria > Patescibacteriota > Gracilibacteria > RBG-16-42-10 > JAQVLK01 > JAQVLK01. Next base: position 4,810 of record JAQVLK010000053.1, read on the forward strand.
ACTATCATTGCTCGAAACACGCAAAGAAATAGAAAAAACGGTGCTGGTATACTTTTCCGTTAAAGACGGAAAGAATTCTTACGACCACATACAATCGCTGAACGAACTAAGTTCGCTTGCTGAAACAGCAGGGGCAGAGGTTGTTAAGTCATTCTATCAGTTTTCTCATAATTACGATTCTCGTTTTATGATTGGCAAAGGCAAAGTTCAGGAAATTGCCGGGTACGTTGAAGATAATAATATCTCTCTTGTGATTTTTGAAAACGAGTTGTCATATACGCATCTGCGTAATCTCGAACAGGAAATTAAATGCAAGATTCTCGATAAATCTAATCTGATTCTTGACATATTTGCCCGCAATGCAAAAACTGCGCAGGCAAAGCTTCAGGTAGAACTTGCACAGCTTGAATATTCTCTGCCGCGGCTGACGAGACAATGGACACACCTCTCAAAGCAATACGGAGGTATTGGTACGAAGGGACCGGGCGAAACTCAGATAGAAACCGACAGAAGACTTATAAAGAAAAGAATTTCCGTACTGAAAGAAAAGCTTGAAAAAATAAATGTACAAAGAAAGACACAGGCGGATGAAAGAAAGAACTTCCTAAGACTTTCGCTCGTGGGGTATACAAATGTCGGGAAGTCAACTTTATTAAACCTGCTTACAGACTCTGATGTTTACGTCGAAAATAAACTTTTTGCAACGCTTGACACATCAACGAGAGTATTAAACATAAAGACAAAAGATACAGAAGCAGTTATTTCAAAATTTCCAAAAAAGGTTCTGATTTCGGACACAGTCGGATTTATTAAGAACCTTCCCCACAATCTTATTGAATCATTTAAGTCAACTCTTTCGGAAGTCGTTGAGTCTGACCTGCTGCTTCATGTTGTTGATGTATCGAACAATAATTTTGAAGAGCAGATAAAAGTTGTAAACGAAACGCTGGAAGAAATAGGTGCGAAGGGAAAACCCATACTGCTCGTTTTTAACAAGGTGGATATTCTTGAAAACAAGGAAATGATTAAGGGTCTAAGCCAGAAACATCCCAATTCGGTTTTTATCTCGGCGAAGAAAGGTATAAATTCCGCCGCTCTTATTCTGAAAGTAAAAGAGATGCTGACTCATGACACGAAGGAAACAGTGATTAAGCTGAAACCTCATGACTACAAGGGTTTAAGCACTCTTTACGGCAACTCAGAAATACGGGAAGTAAAATATTTAAAAACAGGCATTAAAGTAACAATAAAAACAAAGCCTTCAGGCAAAAAACATTTAGAAAAGAAAACAATATAAACATGGCACACACAGAATATAAAGGGGTTGATTACTACAATCTCAACGATATTTTAACAGAAGAAGAAAAAGCTATAAGGGATACTGTAAGAGACTTTGTTAGCAATGAAGTTATTCCAATCATAGAACAATACAACCAGGAAATGAAATTTCCGATGCAGCTTATTCCTAAGATGGCAGAGCTGGGGCTTTTCGGGCCAACGTTGCCCGTGGAGTACGGCGGCATGGGAGTTAATAACATAGCTTACGGTTTAATAATGCAGGAGCTTGAAAGAGGGGATAGCGGTGTGAGAAGTTTTGCATCCGTGCAGTCGGCACTTGTTATGTACCCTATTTTCACATACGGAAGCGAGGAGCAGAAAAAATACTGGTTGCCAAAACTTGCAAGTGCGGAAAAGATAGGATGCTTCGGTCTTACAGAGCCTGATTTTGGAAGTAACCCGGGCGGAATGATTACAAAAGCAGAAAAAGTTAACGGCGGGTATCTTTTAAACGGTGCTAAGATGTGGATTACAAACGGTACCATTGCAGACGTTGCCGTTGTTTGGGCAAAGCTCGACGGCAAAGTAAGAGGGTTCCTTGTAGAGAAAGGCACTAAAGGATTCTCTGCACCCGAAACCAAAGGCAAACTGTCGCTTCGTGCATCAGTAACATCGGAGCTTGTCTTCGAAGATTGTCTTATTCCCGAAGCCAATCTTCTTCCGAAAAGCGGCGGACTTAAATCTCCGCTTTCATGCCTGACTCAGGCGCGTTATGGTATAGCATGGGGAGTTACGGGAATGGCAATGCATTGCTACAGCACTGTTCTTGATTACTCTTTGTCCCGTGTTCAGTTCGGCAAACCTATTGCAGCATTCCAGATTACACAGGAAAAACTTGCAATGATGCTTACGGAAATTACAAAAGCACAACTGCTTAACTACCGTCTTGCACAGATGAAGGATAACGGCACAATGAGACCTCAGCATGTTTCGCTCGCAAAAAGAAACAACTGTGAGATAGCAAAAACAATCGCTTCCATGTCGCGTGAAATGCTTGGAGCAAACGGAATTCTTGATGAGTACCCTATCATGAGGCATCTAAATAACATTGAATCCGTCAAGACTTATGAAGGCACTCACGAAATGCATACCTTAATTCTTGGAGAAGACGTTACTGGTATTGCGGCATTTGAATAAATATAGAGCTTAATGTTATGAAGAAATTTGAAATTCCCGTTTTTTATCGTAGTTCTTTAATCACAAAGATTAAAAAAATTCGTGAATTAAAAGACCCGAGAAAAAGAGATTACTCGCCGACATCGCTTGATTTCGGTCCCGTTGAATTTCTTATTGGCAGACATTTTGGTTTTTGCTACGGTGTCGAAAATGCAATCGAAATCTCATACAGAGCAATTGAAGAAAATCCTGATAAGAAAATATATCTTCTCAGTGAGATGATTCATAATCCTGAAGTTAATAGTGACCTGACTAATAGAGGCGTGAAGTTCATTACCGATACGAAAGGAAATCAGTTGATTGAATGGGATGAACTGTACCCTGAA
>JAQVLK010000054.1 GCA_028704165.1 Candidatus Altimarinota bacterium
GTAGATATTGATCCGGGAGCTGAACCAATTATCGAGATGCCAGAAGGTTGGGATGCCCAGTTCGGAGTAGTGATAGATAACCGGATCACGGAAGCTTTTGATACAACTCCTACAATCATCGAAATCCCCGCCAACGATAGTGTAGCTATTTCGCTTTATACTGGTGATGAGCCTGAAAATATTTTAGATCTTGCAAATATTGGCTTGGAATTAACAATTGATGAGAATTATAGTGATGAAATTGAAGCTAATTACTATCGCAATCTTAAACCAGACCTCAGTATTAACGATATTGTGAATAGTTATATCGAAGACAATGTCGATTTCCTCTATCCTAATCTCGGACGACCATTAGATACTCCCACGATTAATTTATATAACGAAAGTGTTAAGAGTGAGACTTGGCAAGAGGGAGATCCTATCTATCAGCAGATTGATGATAGTGTCTGGTGTAAACTACATCCAACAGGTTTCACTGATCTGCAAGCAGGAGTTGATTGGTGGGCATCCCTAGATCCATCTATCAATACTCTCTGCACCACCAGTTTTGCCGATCTCTACCCCACTCCAATCAACAATATCAAAACCGACAGCTATCCTCAGGATCCTGGTGTGCTTTATGCTTCGGATTATTCCCTTTATGGCCCGGAAGTAGTTTTCTATCTGGATAATGACCAAAACGGTGTAGTCAGTATCGCCAATCTGACCAGACTCGCTATCGTCTCCGCCGATGACACTACCTCCTATGAGAGAGAGCTTGATATCGAAAATTATGATGAGATAAATCACAACTCGCTGATTGCCAGTACCGATGAGTACATCAAGAAAGATGATGGTAGCACCACTCAATTAAGCACGATTGTACAACCCAGTTCTGTACTAATCACCAAACCCATCCTGATCATCAGCACTTATCGTGTTCCCCTAACGTTGAAGATTGGACTTAGTGATGAAACTCCAGAGGGTTATTTCATCCCAGCTATCGAGACCCTCGTCACCTCGACCGGCAGTAGAGGAGCAAACAGCCAAAAACTCGAAGCTTTGATCGAACATAATAACAATATCCCCGTCTTGAATCAGACGATTGTGTATTAGGAATAGGGTTTAGGGTAGAGGGTTTATGGTATTTTTAACTAGTGACTTGCACTTTCACTTGCACTCAAGTGGATGGTTTGGAAACCAAAGGACCAAGGGTCTAGGGTAAGAGAACTTGGATGTTTTAACTTGCCTTACAAAATTTTGGCAATAGCTCCCCTCCCGGGGCACGTCGCTCGCGAGCGAGCGTGCCGGGGTTCCCCATCACCCTGAACTAACAATAACATACAAACATGGTTCGACTCCGCTCACCACGAGCACGTTAATATTGAAAGTTTATTACGAAATTATAACTCGGTTGCTAAACTAACCATCCTGAGCCTGTCGAAGGATTAAGGAAACATTAAGACCTGATAGAAGCCGTTAAACAAGCACTTTTATCCCTCCAATCTCGGAAAAAGTGCGTCGCCGGCTTCAAGTTTCCTGCTAGGCAGAATCTCAGCAGATTCTTGGAAACTTTTTAGTTCGGGAAGACCTAACTTTTGCTGAAGTTTAAGAGCAGTTTCCGGCATGATCGGAGTCATCATCACACTCGCCGTGACCAATACTTGATAAAGAGTGTAGAGCACAGCTCTCAAAGAGTCCTTGTCACTTTTCGCAAGTTCCCAAGGTTTCTTTTGATCTACGTACTGATTAGCTTGCACCAACAAAGCGCGCAAATCCTCACAGGCCAGATGTATCTCAAATCTTTGCCAATGCTCATGATACGCGTCTAAGCTTCTTTTGATTTCAACATGTAGTTCGTTCTCAAGTCCATCTACTAAATCAATTTCGTATCTCTGAATCATCGAAAGCACGCGATTCACCAGATTACCTAGATTATTCGCCAGATCAGCATTATAAAGTTCTTGGAAACGTTCGAAGGTAAAATCACCATCTTTACCGACCGGAATCTCTTTCAGAATATAATAACGCAAAGGATCCGTCCCATATTTCTCAGCCACTTCGACCGGATCAATTACATTACCAAGGCTTTTACTCATCTTCTGACCATCCGAAGTGATGAAGCCATGAATCACCGCTTTGCTGGGAATTCGAATGCCGGCCGCCAACAACATCGCCGGCCAGATAGCCACATGAAAACGCACGATATCTTTACCGATCACATGGACGACCTCATCAGCTTTTTCCCAAAACTTCTGATAGAGCTTTCCTTCATCGGCATAGCCTAGAGCTGAAATATAATTGGTCAAAGCATCACACCAGACATACATTACTTGTTCATCATCACCGGGCACGGGGATACCCCAAGGCAGCACGCTCTTTGGCCTAGAGAAACTCACATCACGCAAACCTTCTTTGACCACATTCAAGATTTCTTTCTTACGTAAAGTCGGCACGATCTCATATTTGTCACTTTCCAAAAGTGACAAGATCTGATCAGTGTACTTGGATAATTTGAAGAAATAATTTTCTTCCGTGAGTTTCTCCGGTTCGGCATTATGATTGGGACACTTACCATCAACCAGATCTTTCTCACTCAAAAAAGCTTCACAACCGCTACAGTACAAGCCCTCATATTTATCTTTGTAAATATCGCCTTGTTCAACCAATTTCTGCCACAACTTTTGTACGGCAGGATAATGACGTTTTTTGTCACTGGTACGGATGAAATCATCGTTAGAAAGATTAAGCACTTTCTTTAAGTCCTGAAACTTCTTAGCATTCTCATCACAAATTTCAAGCGGAGATACTCCCCTCTCTTGTGCCAGCTTATAAATCTTTGATCCGTGTTCATCCGTACCTGTCAGAAAATAAGTATTATCTCCAAGTAAACGATGATATCTAGCCATACTATCAGCCTCGACAACTTCCATAGCATGCCCCATATGCGGTTTGGAGTTCACGTATGAAATCGCAGTAGTGACATAGAATGTCTTGGTCATGGTAATAGCTTAAATACGCTACATAAGGTAACACAAAACAGACGAACAGCAAACAGATGTGTCCGTCTTTATTTTGGGATTCCTCCAGGGCTCGTTACCCCATATTACATAGAGCAACAATGCCCTGGAGAATATGTTTTGCCCGACAGTGACTGATAAAGTGCCGAGCTCCTATACCCTACTTTCTTGGGTGGTAATTTCAACAGGTCCACCAACCTGCTTTTTATTTTTTGATTTTGAAATACTTTTTTTGTTGAGTTTGTATTTGTTTTTTTTGATTGAGAAAGTTTCATCTACCACCCTGAGTCAGCCCCAAGGCTTATCGAAGGGGGAGAGAGCTTCTCGGTGTTGAAGAACAGTCAGTCTTTCCAAACTACCACAGGCTAGCACAACACCAGCCCAAGGTTGTATGTGGCCGTTCTAGGCATCGAAAAGTAGGGAGGAAGGCAAACTCTAAATATTGTTAGCTTCCTTTTTGAAAGTCCATCTTCCTCCCAGCTTCTAATCCGATATTTTAAAGAGCGCGTTAAATTAGTACATTATAGCAAAAAACACGCCGTTTAGCAATAGCAGAAAGCCAAATAGGGCGTCTTAATCTTTTCTTAATGTTTGGATGGTAGGCTAAGAGAGAATTTTAAGTGAATTCTTAAAATTTGGGTGGAGGTGGGGGGGTGGTGGGCCCGCAGAAGTATCTTTAAATATTAACATAACAGTCAGAGGCGGGCTTAAGCCCGCCTCTGACACACTAATCACTATTCACTAAACACTTTTTACTTCTTCTCCTCCTTTTTCTCATCCACTACCTCAGCATCAACAACGTCGTCTTTCTTCTCATCTTTTGAAGTTTCTTCTTTCTTGGCAGCTTCTTCCTTCTGCGCAGCCTCATAAATGGCAGCGCCGACTTTTTGGATATCTTCGGAAAGTTGCTTCGACGCTGTTTCGATTTCGTCCTTGCTAGCATCCTTATTCTCCAAGATCTTCTTCAAGTCCGCGATTGATTTCTCAATCTTTTCCTTGTTTTCCGTAGAGACCTTATCAGCATTGTCCTTCAGAGTTTTTTCTGATTGATAGACCAAACTATCGGCCAGGTTGCGAGCTTCGATGGCATCTTTCTTGGCTTTGTCCTCACTAGCATGTTCCTCGGCCTCTTTACGCATCTTCTCGACCTCCTCTTCGGAAAGTCCGGAAGATCCTTGGATTGTGATCTTCTGCTCTTTACCAGTACCTTTATCCTTGGCGGAAACATTCAAGATACCGTTGGCATCGAGATCAAAAGTAACTTCGATTTGAGGAATACCACGAGGTGCTGGTGGAATACCGTCCAAGATGAAACGGCCGAGAGATTTGTTATCAGCAGCCATTTCGCGTTCACCCTGCAAGACGTGTACTTCAACTGAAGGTTGATTGTCCGCAGCAGTCGAGAAAACTTGAGATTTGCTGGTAGGAATAGTTGTATTACGCTCAATTAACTTGGTATCAACTCCTCCAAGAGTTTCGATACCCAGACTCAGTGGAGTAACATCCAGTAGCAGAATATCTTTCACATCACCTTGCAAAACACCACCTTGGATGGCAGCGCCTACGGCTACCACTTCATCAGGATTGATGTTGGAGTTTGGTTTTTTACCGAAGATTTCCTCAACTTTCTTCTGGATCAGTGGCATACGAGTCTGCCCACCGACGAGGAGCACTTCTGAAATATCTTTGACGTTAATCTTGGCATCCTTGATCGCTTTTTTACACGGTTCAACTGTACGTTCGATCAAATCTGCTGTCAGTTCTTCCAATTTGGAACGAGAAAGTTTTAGATTAAAGTGCTTGGGACCTTCTTTATCAGCTGTGATAAAAGGCAAATTGATTTCTGTCTCGGCCGAACTGGAAAGTTCAACTTTGGCCTTCTCGGCAGCTTCTTTTAGTCTCTGTAAAGCCATTTCATCTTTAGAAAGATCGACTCCTTGCTCTTTTTTGAATTCTGCTACGAGCCAGTTGATTACAATTTGATCAAGATCATCACCTCCTAGGTGAGTATCACCATTAGTAGAAAGTACTTCAAAGACGCCTTCGGAAAGTTCCAGGATAGAGATATCAAAAGTACCACCACCAAAGTCAAAGACAGCAATTTTACCTTCTTTTTTCTTTTCCATACCGTAAGCTAGGGCTGCGGCGGTTGGCTCGTTGATGATACGCTTCACTTCCAAACCAGCGATCTTACCGGCATCCTTGGTAGCATTACGTTGTGAGTCATTGAAGTAAGCAGGGACGGTAATGACGGCTTCCTTCACTTCTTCACCGAGATATTTTTCCGCATCAGCTTTCAGCTTCTGCAGGACCATAGCTGAGATCTCGGCCGGACGACGAGCTTTGCCATCCAAGACAATTTCAACTTCGCCGTTTTTACCTTCTTTGAATGCGAAGGGCATATCCCCCATCTCTTTCTTGACCTCACTAAATTTACGACCGATAAAACGTTTAGCTGAAAAAATCGTATTTTTAGGATTAGTCACAGCCTGACGTTTGGCAGTCACTCCGACCAGTCTGTCTTTGTCTTTGACAGCTACAACCGAGGGAGTAGTACGATTTCCTTCAATGTTGGTGATCACGGTAGCTTGTCCTCCTTCCATAACAGCCATACAGGAGTTGGTTGTACCGAGATCGATTCCGATGATTTTGGACATGAGATAAATGGTTAAATGTTGATTGAAAAGCTAGTTAGCTAGTTAGCTAATTAGCTAATTCTGGCACTCAGCATTATAGAGTGCTAAAAAGTTAGTGTCAAGAGGAAAAAGCGAGTTGTTTTAGGGCGTTTTTCTCACGTATACTTTTCATTTTAACCTTAATAGCTCGCAACAAATTGACAGCTAGTTAGGATTTGCTACAATGAATCCTCATTTTTAACTTTATACTAATGTCAATTTCATCGTTAACTTCATCACTACTATCCAACCCAACAGAAACAAGAGAGGTTTCTTTAGGAAATCTTGATAGTTCGCCCGAAGAGGTTAGCACTTTGCTTAATAAGATAGGCATTTCTTGGACCTCTCAGGATAAGGAAGGAAAAATTAACTTCACAGCAAGTGCTCTTCAAATTGCTAATATCATTGAGGCTTTTAGGGGAAGAGAGGTCTCTGTTCTAATAGAGAATGAAGCACTTACAAAAGAAGATTTTGAACCGAAAAAAGTCTCTTTAGAAAATATTTCTGATTCCATCAAAGATATTCATCAGGAGCTCGTAGATCTGGGGATCCGTTTATACAGTTTGGACCATGCTAGTGGCAACATAAGATTTGAAGCAGGTCCTATCAAGCTTCTTAGGATAATTAAAGCTTTTAGAGACAGAGAGCTTTCTGTTTTAATAGAAGGTGAACTTATTAAATAAGAGAACTCTTCTTATAATCTTTAATTACTGAGTCAAAATTAGCAGATAGCTATCCCACACTCCCATCCCCCACTTTGACTTTCGCTGGTCGGAGCACTTTGCCATTGAGTTTGTAGCCTGCTTCCAATTCCTCTAGGATTTCATCTTGTTTGCCTTCCCCACGCATCACGGCTTCGTGCAGTTCCGGATTATAGGACTCTCCAAGGGAGCGCATTTTCTGAACACCTAATTTGTTCAGAGTATCCTCAAAATGTTTTTCTATAACCACAATTCCCTTGGCCCAGTCGTTTACTTGTAAATCTTGTGGCAAGGCCGCAGCAGCCCTTTTGAAGTTATCAAATACAGCAATCACTTCTTCCAGTACCTTCGCAGCTGCGTAACTTGCAAAATCAGCACGTTCTTCCTCGTTACGACGCTTGTAATTGATAAAATCAGCCTGCGAACGCGCTAGCGCAGCTTTAGTCTGCTCTAACTCATCACGCAAGGTATTTAGAGCTTCATCTGCTGATTTTTTCTTATTGAGAGGTTTCTTGTCAGTCATGATATTACAGTTAGAAACTGCACCCTCAAGGGGTGCGATTGATTACAAGGCAGGCACAAGGCCTGCTATGTTCTTTGTATTCTTTCTTCCAATCAAGGTAATCCTTAAATCATGTAAATCAAGGTCTTGCCTCGTTTTAGATGTCGTTCTTCACCGCTTCCAGTGCAGCAATATTGCGTGGATAATTCATGCGAGTTGGGCCTAGGACACCTAAAACTCCGTAATGCTTGGCATCATATGCATAATTAGTAGCCAGCATGGTACAGCTACTCATCTCACTCAAGAGATTCTCTCTCCCAATAAAGACAGCAATGTCATCACCCAGCTCGAGTCTAGCGAGAAATTCCATAAAATGATCCTTGTCTTCCAGCATTTCAATCACCGTACTAACTCTGATTGCTTCCTGAAATTCAGGTTTTTTCAGCACATTGGCCAGTCCCAAATAATAAGCATCCCCCTTCCATGGGAGTGTAGCAAAAGCGATATTATCCGAGATACGAGCCAGAGCTGAAACAGCGTAATGAACTTTTTGTTCAGCTTTTTGACGAGCCACTTCGATTTTAATTTCTCCCAACTCTTTGATTCTCTTA
>JAQVLK010000055.1 GCA_028704165.1 Candidatus Altimarinota bacterium
AATCTTCTTTTGATTGAATTTTAGGAGCGTGTTCCCTCTCTTTATAAATATCATTCTTGTGTTTCGCCATAATTCTACCAACACCATCAGGATGTAAGAACTCAAATAAAGGACGAAGAACCACACCTTCTCTTGGAAGTTTAGGATTTTCTACTCCATTACGTTTAGCCTGTACTGAAGGAGCGTTGGCTAATTTATCAATCAAATCGGTTTCAGCATCAATCTCTTCATAATGAACAAACTCAATTCCTAATTTATCGCAAATTTCTTTAGCATAAGGAACCTTCATCCATTTATCACCAATTCGAACTTCAAAGGCAACAAACTTTAAATTTGGGCCATAAGTTTCCGACATACCCTGTTGTTTACCACCATATGCTTCACCATAAACTGTAAAGTCCTGGTTGAATTGTAGGTTGTTTGCTTTTTCTAGCAAATCTTCTTGATTAAATAATTTCACAAAGTTCTCATGTTTTTCTCCACCTGAAAAATAAGTTACTGTGTTATAGGGAATTCCAGTATTTTCATCACTATGAAACTTAAATGACAAATGAGCAGAAGTGCCATGAATCTTTTCAAGGGCGTATAACCGTTTAAACATTAAAATGGTCTGGTCTTTATATAGGTTGTTAATATGTCTGTACCCCATCTTAAGTCACTCCCATATTTGAAAATGGATTATCATCTTCAAAGATTTCTCTGAAGAAGTTAAATTCTATATCTTTCTTACCACAAAAAGGACAACATTCACCTTCAATAACGAAATAAACTTTTTGACAATGTGGGCAATGCCTGACTATATCCATTAAATATACTCCTCAATATTATCATAAATCTCTTTTAATGCTTCTTCTGTTGGCGAGGCATCAATAGCAGCCAGCCAATTCCAAAAAGAATATTCTGGAGAATGGCCTGTTTTTTGAAAATATTTTAAATCCAGTTTTTCTATAATAGATTCCACTTTTTAACCTCACTATAAGTATATCACATTGAAAGGTGGTTTGTCAAGTTTATTTTAAATACCATTAATCATATCTAAAAGCCAATTTGCACGAAAATCGAAAGAAATTTGGTGATGTTTTATCTGTACATCAATGATTTTACCGCCCCAAAATCTTTCAATTACAAACCATCTCTTAAAACATCCTTCAGTACAATTAGGAAACTCTTTTCTAAAATTTGTATACCTAATTTTTGGAATTATTCTTACATTTTTCATTTTAAACTCTCCCATTTAAATTTTCTAACCACCCTTTTAAAATAGTGAACATATCTTCTGCATCCATGACACAAAATGTTTGTTTACTTTTATTCCTAAGTACGTACATTGGCAAACGCTTAGAGTGAAGGGGAATTTCTGACTTTAATTTAGCCCATACTTTAGAATCGACTGTAATGCTTTCTGTGTTTTTATTTTTACACTCTACGATGAAGTAGGGATTATTAATGTCAGCAATTTGTCCTTGATTTCCAGAACCATTTGTCCTTGACGCTTTAATACCAATTTCATTTAGCTTTTGAACAACATAATGCTCTAATTCTCGTCCAAATTCGCAATTAGATTTTTCTTTCATTAATTTTTCTCCATAAATTTCTTCATAAGAATTGAAGTATCAAAACAAACACGTAAATCAACTTCCTCTACTTCATACTCATCTAAGTAGACACGCCATTTTTCTTGATATAATTCTAAAGGAACTAATTCTTTTGAACAAAGTATTCTAATAAAATCTAAAATGGGAGTTATAGGAGAATATGGCCCACCAATGAGCCTAGCTAAAAAACAATCTTTTTTTAATCGCAATTCTGAAGAAGAAATCTCTTCAACTTCTGGATACTCGTCCAGGTAAATTCTGGCATTATTTTGATACCATTTATAAAATGTATCAGTATAATTTTTACCATGCGCTTTATACCAAGTAATAAAATTTTTATAATATGTCATTTCTTCCTCGTAAATTTTTTAATAACTTCAGGGTTAATATGCGAAATTTCTCTATTAAAACTTTCGTATCCAATAATGCCTTTGGTAAATAATTTTTTACTTTTCTTTTTACGCTTCATCTTCTTAATTCCTTTCTTCTCTTTTGCAATTTCCGTCGCTGACCTAAAATCCAATCCATCAATTATTCCCAAAATTGCCAAGATAAGGCCATCTGCACAATTGTTTTCATCAACTTCAATTCCAATACTCTTTAAATAATCAGCTACCGCCTCTTTAGACCGACCCTTATATGCTTTCTTATCTAATTTAAATAGTTTCGCCCTTGCCGAACTTGCACCAATCGTTTTAAAAGTGATGTTGTTATTTATGGCCTGTGCTATGGCTAATCCTCCGAACCTTGCTAATTTAATAGTTACATCGGGGTTCATTCCCAAGAAAACGTCCTCGACCACTACTACATCAATAGATTTATCAATAAAGTTTCCAAACTCTTTATACATCTGCTTATAAAGTTCCTGAATAGTATTGGCTTCAAATGAAATGAGTGACCAATTTATTTCAACTTCTTTATCATTGACGGAAATAAAACCAAGACCTGTATGCTTGGCTGTATCAACACCGACAGAAGTGAAATTCCTCTTTATCTTCTTGCCTAGTCTGGATTCTAAATCTTTTATGGATAATTTCATTTAAAACTCCTTAAAAACTTGTAAAATTGTTCAGATGTGTTCCAACCTAGTCTAAATTTCTGATGAAATTTATTATGACAATCTCTGCATAATGTTACTCCGTTGCTTATTTCAAATCTTAATTCTTTACACCAATGCCAACCTTCAAGATGATGATTAACTAAATTCCCTCCACTGCTGTCACCGCAACATTGACAAGTAAAATTGTTATTTTTAAAAACATCTAATACCCACTTTTTATATTTCTTTTTCCTATTACTATGTTTTCTTCTATCTTCGACTGTTAATTCTGAATTCCAACTAGGATGGTTTTCTCCTCGATTAAATTTAATATGACATTTTTTACATCTTGCACCGTGTATAAAATTTAAAAGCGACATGGTTTTTGTTATATGACCTTTATCACATCGAATTTTCAATGGAGATTTAATATTTTCATATTTTTTACTTAATAATAAATATTTTTCTTTTTTAAAAATATCACTAACTTCATTTAAAGTATATTTATGAGTTCCAAAACATTGTCCACATCTTTCTCCGTTATAAAAATGAGCATATGTAAATTGGGTTTTATGACCTTTTGGACAAATAACTTGTAACTTTTGAGCTGTATTAATGTATATTTTTGATAAAAGAATATATCCCTCTTCTGCTAGTTCTTTTTTAACAATTTCTAAATTTAAATGTCGTTTTCCATAACATTCAGTACAACGCCATCCATTTAAAAAATTATTAAGGTTGATTGTTAATTTATGGTTATTTCTACATAAAACATCTAAAGGTTGTTTATTATCTTTATATTCAGTTGATAATACTGTCCAACCTTCTTTTTTAAAAACATCTTTTACTTCTTGAAGCGTATACTTTTTTCGTTTTGAACAAACAGCACAACGCTGATTATCATTTAAAAACGAATCAAATCTTATAGAATGATGATGTCCATTCGGACATAAAAATTCTACTTTTTCTTGAGAATTAATATATTCTTTTGAAAGAAGTTTATATCCTTCCTTTGCAAAAGTATCAAAAACATATTCATATGATAATTTTTTAGGCATAATTAATTATAGCATATTATTATATCATTTGTCAAGTTTTTCTTAACTCAACAATTTTTGTATCTGGATAAAATTTAGTGGGAATAGTAAAAAACTGTTGATTTGTTTTTCCTTCCCTTACCTTTTCAACTTTAAAATAAGTATTTTGGTTATCAATAATCGTTCCAGAAGTCGTGTAAAGATATTTTGCTACAAAAGCTGCATAAAACTTTAATTGATTTTCGGCATAAAAGGTTCCATTAGTGTTGAGCTGATTCATTACGATGAGCAAGCCCGAGTGTTTGTCTAATTGTTTTTGTAATATTTTAAAAATTTGTGCGGTTTCCGAAAAGTCGGAAACGTCGAGCCAATCAATCACCGTACAGGCATTATCCCTAAGCTCAATTTTTACTGGTTCATATCCTGTAGCCCATTGGAAATCTTTTTCTTTAAGCCCAAGCTCCATTGCAATTTTTAAATATCGGGATTTACTTTCTGTGCCATAATAATAAACATTATCTAATCCTTGGTCAACAAACTTCTTAACAAAGTTCATGGCAAGATGAGTTTTTCCTACTCCTGGGTTCCCACCCACAGCAACCAAATCGCCCATCCTAAAAATAGCGTAGTCTGAAAAATAAGGAACCTGAAATGGTAAAGTTTTTATGTCATCAATAAATGTATTCTTCCAATCAATATCCTTGATAATCTTGTAAAGATTTCTCTGTTTATAAACTTTATTTTCTTGAATTAATTGAGCCAAAACTTCCTGTATATCACGTCGTTCCATTTTTAAAACTTCAACTAAATCTCTAGCACTCGCTTCTTCATGTCTGTTTAGATAGTCAGTTACTTGTTTTTGTAAAACACTTACATCTGCGCCACTATATTTTTGAATTTCTTTCATCATATTTTTCAGGTCTTTTTTTGGAATCGGATTATCTAAAAGAATATCGTTGATAATTTCCATAACATATTGGGTTTGATTGATATTTAATTGCTTCCGAAATAATCCAGCGACCTTTATCATCGAAGTATTGCATTTTCCTTCAAGTCCTTTGATTTTTAAATCTTCTAAAAGTACATCTGTAGGAGCAGATAAAATTTCTTTCGGAGTATCTTTAACAATAACTCGTTCAAGTAACCAAGATTTTAATTCATCTGGCATCTTTATTGGTGCTTTACTGTTCCACTTGCGTTCTTTACCTTCAACAACACTTGGAAAGATAACGGTCTGATTACCATCGTTCCGAATCTCAACTGGTAAATTACAAGGAGTTGTCCTTAAATTTATTGTTGGTAAATCAGGTTCGTAAAAATACACCAAGTGCCAGCCGTTTGGCGATTCTTGTGTAAGAGTTTCTCCAACGAATTTTTGTAAATCTGAAGGGATTGTTTTTGTGTCAATGTCAATTAAAGTAACATTACTAATTTTTCCGCAATTCAACCCGACATTAATGCCTGAAGATAGCCAATCAACCCACTCCTCTATTTGACGATGTTCTTTTGCTTGCCAACCAGCTTCAATATTTGCTCTCTTCGAATTTTTTTCTACGGGAACCAAACTCCATCCCAATTCTTTATATTTATTTAACCATTCTTTAATATTGTTTTGTGTTTTAATACCAAGTTCTTGGATAAGCAAATCCGCTAAATCCTCGTCGGGAATGTTATCGTTATTAAAATCAATCTTCCGGCACAAATCGAAAATATCCCCAATTTTTCCACAGGACGGAGTAAAACAATGTACAATTCCACTATTCGGTGGGAAAATGTTGGCACTTATTTGTTTACAGTTTGGACAAGTAAATAATCCCTTCTTTGATGATTGCACAAAGTCGGGATTTCTTAATTTCAGATAATCAAGAACATAACTTTTTATTTGCTTTTTAGTGATTGCGTCCAGCATTATTTAATTCCTTTCACAAGAAGTCGTTGAATATTTTTTCTATCCTTATGTTGAGAAATCCAACGGTCAAAGATAGATTTAATCTCGTCAAATGCCAAAGGCATGAACTTATTTACATCAACACCCACATTTAGAAGAAGTGAGTATTTTCCATTTTTACAAATCTCTTTTGTATGCCAATTTGTGTGAACATGTCCGACGAGATTTAAAGGATAATATTTATCATCTTGTACAACTGCATCTTCTGGACGATGACAAACATTAATATCAATACCACCAACTTTAAGGACAAGTCTTTCTATTTTTGTATCAACAGAATTTTTACGGTCATGGTTCCCTCTTATAAATATCCACCGACCAGTTAATTGTTTAATATAATTCTTTGAATGAATAGGAAGTCCTTCCCCTTCTTTACCATTAAGAGAATTCTTAAAGCAAAAATCGCCAACATGAAGAACAGTATCTTCTTCTTTAACTCTCATGTTTGCATTATGAATGAGAGCTTTATCCATTTCTTCCACATTCTTAAATGGACGATTAGTGTAGCGGATAATGTTTGCGTGGCCCAAATGTAAATCTGAAGTTGCGAATAGATTTGCCATAATCTATAAAAGTTTATCCACAATTCCGTAAGTTAATAAGTCTTTATCTCTTAACCAAACTTCGCCCGTCTTTAATTTTTGCATTTTACTATCTGGTAATTTTGTGTTATCTTTGATAATTTTTAAAAGAATGTTATTTAAATTTTCAAGATAAGCTGTCCTATCTTTTATAATTTCAATATAATCATCAATACCACTTACCATAGGGTGAGCCATCCAAAACGATGTATCTTTGAAAGCGTATCTTAAATTGCCACAAACAGAAATTAATGCTGCCATCGAGCATGCTTCCCCTGAAATAATTGTAATAACAGGAGCCGAAATATTTTTCATAACTTCAATAATCGAAAATCCTGCATCTACCTTTCCACCTGGCGAACTTATCCATAAAGAAATAGGTTGTTTCTTATTGACAATGTCAAAAGCTATTAAATTTTGTTTAATAAAATTCGCAGATTTATTATCAATTACTCCATAGAGAAATAATTGACGATGTGATTGGAGAATTTCTTGAGTGTCAAACGTGTAAAGAGTAGACTTCTTCTTTTTGGAAGGCATAATTATTTCCTTTATTTAAAAAGTTGGTTATTCTTCCAACAAAAATATTTAAGGGGGCCGATGGCGACTGCTTATCACCTTCCTATTCACATTCGGCCAAGATGCTATCGGCTACTGTCTATCCCCATTTGATAGATGCACATCCGCTGGTATCTATTTACTTACTTTTCAATTCCTGCAACAAAGAATAATTTTCTTCTGCAATTGCTCGAATCATACGATTAATAATGTTAGCTGTTGGGGCATTGGTTGTAACATTACCATCCTTATCAACACTACGAGAAGCGTTGGTAATAGCTGCTGCAACTGCTCCGGCAACTTCACAAGCACTATTAATCATGGCCTGACATTCAATACTCTTCTGCCTATCATCATTATACTGTGAAGTAGGTTTCCACTCTTTTTTAGGGTATTCTACTGCTTTAACGGGTGTTGATTCACTTTTAACATTATCGGGGCTAGAAGTGGCAGTTTTGGGCTGTTCTGTGGCTTTTACAGGGGCTTCGCCAGCCACTTTTTCAAAGGAAACAACATTATTTTCAACAATCTGAACTTTGGCCTTATTTTTAGCCTGTAATCCAATAACTGCATAATCCTTTGCCTGAATAGAGGGGTCAATTGTAAACCACC
>JAQVLK010000014.1 GCA_028704165.1 Candidatus Altimarinota bacterium
CATAGACGGTAGGCATCAGTTTCTAAAGTTAAAGTTTAATTTATCGAGGGCAATCACATAACGGCTCTCCAGAACATTTTTGATGAATTTGTCTTGGCAGTTCTTGCGGAAGAGATAATCTTCCTTAGTCATCAGAGCGTATTTCAGTTCTCTATTGAACTTGCGCTCTAACTTGCGAATATATCCTTCTAGTTCTCGACGGTCTAGTTCGCCGATCAGGAGTAAGTCTGTGGGGCTCTCCTTGGTTCCTAGGAATACTCCGCTAACCAGCAACAGTTCCAACGTTCCGAAATGTTCCAGATCAACAGCTAAGTCTCCATAATTGCTCGAAGTCTTGGTGATTATATTTTTAAGTTCCTCAAAAATCAAGAAATTAGGGTTCAAATGATAGTATTTCTTACGATTTCTGTTCTTGCTGCGCATCAGTCCAATCTTTTTCAAATTATCCAATTCTCGACGAATCGAATTGATCTGTTCATCTAGGACGCGGGTCAGTTCACGTACAAAATATTCCTTGCTGGGATCAGCAAAGTACAACTGTAGAAGTTTCACGCGAGTTTTAGATCCAAAAATCTTGTTTAACATGGAAAAACGGTCTTATAACTAGTGTACAAAAAACTTATACACCACCCTATTTCTTTATGCAAGTATTCTGCCTGTGCAAAAGCATATTCAATGATGTTGAATAATATATTTATTCAAAAAGAGCTTTTTCGTAATTGAATAAATAAGATGTTCACAAACTATGAACATGGCTATTTAGAGCTTGACAACGACACTTTACTTTGTTCTGGTATAAAAAGAACCGCAGTCTCCTACGGTTCTTACTTAATTTAAAATTCAAAATTTAAAATTCTACAGATCGTCCAAATTCCCTTTGAGCTTATCGATTTCAGCCTTATCCTTTTCCTTTTTGGCATCTTCTTCAGCCTTGGCAGCCATGGAGTCCCAATTACTGTTAGCCTTTTTCTCTTCAAACTCTTTTAGTTTATCAGCATGCTTGGCATTCAATTCCTTGAGCTTAACCTGTTCTTCTTCTAGGATATTCATCAATTCATCGATCTGGAATTGAGAAAGCTTAGGTACAGCCTTCAAGATCTGGGTCTTTTCGTTGTAACTTAAGGAAATAGACTCAGCCAAGAGATCTTTGAACTTCTGTTCATCGAACTTGGTGTCATGTGCGCCAATTTTGAAATTCTTAATCTCTTGTTTTTTATCATCGGTAAAATCCCCCGGTGACGGAGTATAATCATCTCCCAAGAAGTCATCAGAAAAGCCCATTTCCTTACGAACTCTGGCCTCTTCTTCAGCTTTTTTCTTCTTTTCTTCTTCAGTCATAGCCTGCTGAGCACCTTTGGCAGCGGCAGCTTGTTTCTTATCATCCTGAGGAGGATTGGTATTTTTATTCTCTTCTTCGGCCATAGGACAAATAGTTAATGAATATAAAAAACCGATTGGTATTTTACCTTTAAGCACCAATTCTGGCAAGAATTTCTTTATTTACAAAGTCTCGATCACGTCCATATTTCAAGCGTGAAATCTGTTTCACAACTTCTTTGATCTTGGGATTCCCCTTCTCTAAGCCGGGATTGGGAGGACTGATGTTGAAAGGACGGCTGGGTTGTCCCTCGATGCTAAGCTTCAAAACAGCCTTGAATTTATCCAAATTGATCAGGTCTTGTTCAGAAAAAACCGGAGCCATTTCCTTGGCCATATACTCGGCATCTTTGGCACTGATCTTGTAACACATCATGCTGCCGACGTTTCCAAAGACGGCGTCCTTAATTTTCTCATTCTTATTCTTAGTATCGATCAGCTGGTCAATGTACTGATGAGCAATATTGAGGCTCAAACGATATTTACGAGCTTCGGATAGGATACTTTCGATACTTTCGGTGATAAAGTTTTGGAACTCATCGACATACAGGAAGAAGTCCTTACGTTCAGCTTGTGGCATCTTGCTGCGTCGCAAGGCTGCCATTTGGAGTTTATTCACAATAATCGTACCCATCAAACTGGAGTTGATTTCTCCGGTATCTCCTTTGGAAAGATTTACGATCAGGATTTTACTGTTGTTCATGACATCATCAAAATCGAAGGCGGATTTGGTCTGTCCAATGATGTTGCGGATCATAGTGTTGGTCACGAAAGCACCGAATTTAGCGGCGAAATAAGGAATCATCTCCTGTTTCTCACGCGCACCGGTGGCTGCCATCTGATGTTCCCAGAAAGAACGTACAATCGGGTTTTTAACTTTCTTCACCTTGTGACGTTGCCAAGTATCATCAGTAAAGAGTCGGACCAGATCTGTCAGTGCCCCACCTTCTTCCTCGTCATCCATCAGGGTGAGACAGCCGTTACGGAAATAATCTTGTAAGCGAGGACTAAAGATTTCCTCACCGAACATTTTGACCATCATATTCATGGCTTCGAGGGCCACATAATCTTTTTCTTCAACCGTATGGGCTTCCAACATATTGAGGCCCATCGGACGTTCAGTATCGGCCGGGTTGAAGTAAATCACATCATCAATTCTGTTTTTGGGTATAAAGCCCAACATTTCTTCGGCGAAGTCTCCGTGTGGATCAATCAAACAAACTCCTTTGCCATTACGAATGTCCTGCTTGAGCATGCTTTTGAAGATGGAAGTCTTACCGGTACCGGTCTGACCAATGACATAAAAGTGTCGGAAGCGATCCTCGTTGTTCATATAAACCTCTTTGGTCTCGCCACGGAAAGTGTTAGTACCTAGCAGTAAACCATCTGCGGGCAGATTGTTGGGTGCCGGTGCGATTTTAAAATTCTGCCAATGGATATTAGGTGCACGGTTGTACTTGATATTCGGTAAGTGGAAAATACTGGCGAGTTCCTCGGTATTCAGGATCATGGTACTACCACTCAAATTGGTCAGACCACGTAGATAGCGAAACAAATAAGCTTTGAGTAATTTATTCTTACTAAAGAAACGTCTTTTCTTGAAAGAGTTTTGGTTCATGGAAGCAAACTGTGAAAAGGCAGAGGCAATGTTGGAAAGCTGTGCCTCGGCGGTTTCCTTCTCAGGAGCGGCTGTTACGATACGAATCGAGGTCTCGAAAGCCAACTTGGTGGCCTTATTCTCTATCGCTTTTACCACTTCCTCTTCTCCGGGAGAAACACGTTCTTGTTCACCTTTTTGATCTAGACCACCCTCCTCAGTCCCCTGAAAAAGAGCACGTAAGATATCTCCAAAGAAAACGAGTGGGTTCCAGCCTCCTTTCTGACCTTTTAATCTTTTGCGGGTCTCCTTCTTGGAACGTTTACTCCAACCTTTACCGATAGGCTTAATTGTAATTTGAATAGCAGCTCCTTCCTCTTCACCGAGCTTGCCGAGGGTGTTTGAAATATGATTCAAAGGATCAGACTCGATATTCTGGTAAGTTTTGATGGCCAAATGATGATGCTCTGAGAGTTTCAAGGCGGCACAAGCTACTTTGGCTTTGTCAGTGAAAATATTGTAGTCATCAACTCTTTCGATATAAGAATCCGGATAGTGTGAGGTAATTTGTTTTTCAACAAAGACTGCTAATTGAAGTGGTACTACAGCAAAGAAATAAAGTTCTTTATCCAAGACGACATACTCAAAACTCAAATGTTCCTGTCCAAATAACAATCTGAAGGGGCTCATGTGATGTAAACTGTGCAGACCGGAGAAAAGCTGTTCGGCGACAGCAACAACTTCTTTGAATTCTTTTTCAGTATCTCTCTGTTTTTCTTGTTCCTTTTGATCTTCTTTGCGTGGTATATTGATCTGCAAAAAGACCATATTGAGAGCACGTTTGAGCTTAATCCTCTTACGTGCAAAGAGATACAGTAATAAGATGATAACAAAGACCATTGTTCCCAAAGCCAAGTTCCAAAGCGCAGGATTGGCTCGCAAGGCATCGTAAATGATTTTTAAATCAGAAAACAATGTACTTTTTGTTTATTTGCTATATTATTATACCAGATACAGCTCTCTAGAGCAATGCCAAATGCCAAAATCCAAATACCAAACAAGTCATGAAAACTCCCAAAATCAACGAATCATTTAGCTGTCTGCATTGTAACAGGAAAGTTTCAGCACATAAAGCCGGTAGTTGCCGTAATCACTGTCCTTCTTGTTTATATTCATTACATGTAGATCAAAATCTTCCCGGTGACCGCTTGAATGGCTGTAATGGCTTAATGAAGCCGATTGCTATTGAGAATCATAGTAAAAAAGGCTTCATGTTGGTTCATCAATGCGAGAAATGTGCCGCTATCACAAAAAATAGGCTGGCGCCGGATGATGATATGGAGAAGGTGGCGGAAATTGCGAAGGGAAGTGCGGAAGGGTACCTGTAGGGAATAATGCCAAAAACCAAAAACCAAGGGAATCTTTAAATTCCAAAAAATTCCAAAATCTTTGAAATTCGTATGATTCTTTTGGTGTCTCGTTTTTAGATTTTTAGATTTAAAGATTGATAATTCATTTGGCATTTGGCATTTGAGTTTTGGATTTCTTGCTCCGGTCTTTACAATCCCCTGAATAATAATGCCAAAAACCAAAATCCAAAATCCAAGGGAATCGCTAATGCCAAAATCCTAACCCTAAACATTGCAAGTATTGATTATAGATTTGGATTTCTAGGATTCTCTTGAGTTTTGGCATTTGAGTTTTGGATTTTGTTGCTCCGGTCTTTACAATCCCCTGCTTCCTTGCTAGTATGGGCCGGCAAATTTTAAGTTTTAACTTGTAAAAACATGTTCGCAGTAGTTGAAATCGGCGGTAGCCAATATAAAGTAGCTGAAGGTGATAAACTTGAGGTTGATAAGCTGCAAGCGAAAGAGGGAGAAACTCTCAAATTGGACAAAGTCTTACTTATTGACAGTAAAATCGGTACTCCATACTTGGAAGGTGCTGTAGTTGAGGCCAAAGTTTTGGGTGCAACGCGAGGTGATAAAATCCGAGTCTTCAAGATGAGCGCCAAGAAACGTACTCGTAAAGTAACCGGTTCTAGGTCTTATTTGACTGAAATTGAGATTGTGAAGATTAAGGGCTAATTCGGAACTCCTGCCTACCGGCAGGCAGGCGGTACTCGGAACTCGGGACAAAAGTATTGGGGGCTTGTTTTAGTCTTGGTATTTTGCTAACTTTCTTTTTGTTGAAAACGTGGGCAGGTGGCGAAATTGGCAGACCTGTC
This sequence comes from Candidatus Altimarinota bacterium, assembly GCA_028704165.1. Taxonomy (GTDB): domain Bacteria; phylum Patescibacteriota; class Gracilibacteria; order RBG-16-42-10; family JAQVLK01; genus JAQVLK01. Next base: position 5,202 of record JAQVLK010000014.1, read on the forward strand.
TGCCGACAGGCAGACGCGCTAGCTTGAGGGATATGTATACAGTTTATATATTAAAGAGTCGTGTTAAAAAGTATCTGTACGTTGGACTGACGTCTAATTTAGAAGAAAGGCTTAAAAGACACAACAATGGCTGGGAGAGAACAACAAAAGCTTATAGGCCATTTGACTTAATTTGTACAGAACAATATAAAACTAGAGCAGAAGCGAGAAAGAGAGAGAAATATTTGAAATCAGGATGTGGCAAAGAATGGATCAAGACTGAGTTATTATAAAAAGTGGGCAGGTGGCGAAATTGGCAGACGCGCCAGCTTGAGGTGCTGGTTCCCGCAAGGGATTGGGGGTTCAAGTCCCCCCCCGCCCACCAGACTTTACCCTATGCGGCGAAGTCTGGCTTTTGCCATATATTAAGAATGGTTTTCGAGCTCGCCTTGACGAAGCTACGGAAAGAAGTGGAGAGCGTAGTCAGGTGCCCCCTCGCCCACCAATTTTGTGGTATTTGATTGTATAATCACACTTACCTACTTCATTCATATAAAGTAGTTCCTATTCGGCAGGTACGTCTACTGATTTTTTTCTCGCTCCTTTTATTCTTTTACTTAATATTTCTAAGAGACGGGTTTTTATTCCAACTGGATCCTTCATAATTTTCCTATTTGCTTCGATAGAAAGCAGAGAAGGTCCTCCTTCGAATGCACCTCTGAAATCTTTATCGACTCCTCTTGGGCCATAAAATACAACCTTCTTCCGTGATTTACTTAGTTCATCTTCAGGCAGACTTTCTATAGACATAATGTGATTTGTTAGTTACAGGAAGTAATTCTAACATGAATTATTTCAAAAATAAAATAAAAAAACAAAACAAGTTTTTATAGTCTTTTATTATTATACAATAAATCCATTTATGGTCTTGCTATTTAAATCAAAGCATGTTATAATTAAGTAACAATTTGAAATAAAAAGCAAGGAATGTCTCTCAAACAAAACACCAAAATCATATCTAGAAACCATAAAAAAGAGCTAAATCGCTTGGCGCTAGCTGTCTTTATGTTCTTTCTTTTGAACATTGCTTTCATTGCGAATGCTGACGCTGCCAGTAGTACGAGCTTCAAACTCGATCCGGAGCCGGAGCATAGCGTGAGCGGTGAATATGCAAGTTCCAGTTCCTATGCTGTGAATGATCAGGTGACTTATGTAGCTTTTGCGCCGGTCAGTTCTTCAAGTAATTATAAAGTAGCTGAAGGTATCCCCTCTCTCGAAGTTTATCCTGTAGCAAGTGAAGAAGAGGAAGAAGAAGGTGGTGGTGGAGGTGGAGGTTCAGATGGTGGAACTTATACCGGAGGAGAAACGGGGCCTAGTGACTCAGTTTCCTTGGGTGATACGTCTTCTTATAGTCATGTTAGTCCAGGACAAGCTGACGGAGAGGCTGGAGAATCTGGATCAGCTGAAGGCGAAGGTCCTACACAGGCTCCAACTGCTGTGAGCGCTGGCAAGAGAGTTAGTGATATTTGTCCTGTGGGTGATGATATCTGTTTATTGGAGCAAGTCGCATTGGATGCTGAATATGTCGAGTTGGAAGCTGAAACCGGAGCAGCCTATGCTTCCGCTACACGTGTTCAAGCTGTGGCTTCGATGATGTTTGTCTTGTTCTTACTACTGTTCTTACTCTTTTTACTCATGATCTATCTCGAGAAGCGCGCCGAAAATAAAAATAAAAATGCTTAAGAAACTTGCTTTAAATATCGGACTTTTCTTCACACTACTGGCTCTTTTGACCGTATCTGTTGAAGCTGCCACGACAACTCCTCGTACTATGAGTTATCAAGGACGTCTCATGGATAATAGTAATAATGTATTAACTAGCGAACATGTTTTCCGTTTTAGTTTCTGGTCTGATGCTGATTTTGATGCGGGCGATCTGAATGAAGATGGTAGTATTAATACCTCTGCCACCGGCTATGCCAATTGGATCGAATCTCATACGGTTACTCCCAATGCAGATGGTTTGTTTACTCTGTCACTCGGTTCAGTGACTCCCCTACCCGCCATCGATTATAATCTGCACAAATACTTGCAGGTTGAGGTCAAGTTGGCGGGTGCTCCCAATACCAGTTATGAAGTGCTCGATCCCGACGGAGATAATTCAAATCTAACTGATCGTAAAGCGATTGAAGCTGTTCCATATGCCATGAATGCCGATACCTTAGATGGCTATGATGTGGGGACCGGTTCCGGTTCTATCGCATTGCTTGGAGCTAATGGTCAATGGTCAGCCAGTCAAATGCCAGGAGCAACCAATGAAAGCACCTTTGCCATTGATAATCTGGGAGCCAGTGCTACGCCGACCTTACAGTTTGGCAGTAGTCTGACTAGATATTTCCGTTGGAATAATGCTGAATCACGTTTCGAAATCTCAGATAATACCTACATCGCAGGAAATTTGATAGTCGAAGGAACCTTGAATGCCAATATTGAGGTTGGTGGAACTACCAGCAATACCTTCCGAGTGAATAGTGATGGTGATGTGGCCAGTGAAGATACAGTGATTCGTTTTGGCGATGGCGCTGAGAAAACTTTGACTTGGGATTATTCCGAATCAATCTTCAATTTCTCTGATCCGGTCAGCATTGCAGGTTCACCTATCATAACCGAAGCTAGTTTGGATTGGGATGATTTACCTGCCCGTGCCAAATCTCTGAGCTTCGCGGTCGAATATCCGGATGCCGGATTCAAGCCAGATGGAAGCAATAATATCGGAGTACTATCTGTGGAGGAAGATACTTTGAACAAACGACTTTATTACAAATGGTATGTCACGGAGAGTACTAGCAATGACTATGATATTGTCTTAAGAGTTCAGGTCCCGCAAGATTTCAGTGCTTGGTCTGCTACAGCCATGAACTTGGCTTATCAGACGAGCTCTGCCAGTCTGGCTAATAATGATGCGGATGTGACTGTTTATGACACAGCCGGAAGTGAAGTAACTCTAACAGGCGGAAGCGATCTTTATAGTGCGAGCTGGGCTAGCGCCAATATTGTCTTCACAGATGGAACTTTCACGGCCGGTTCCTACTTCACGATCGTGATCAAAGGTTCAGCCAAGGACAGCAATAGTGTGCATCTGTCTGATTTGACTTTGAATTATATGGGACGCTAAGGCAGAAAGCTGAGTAAGCTGGTAAGTATAAAGCTGAGTACTTACGCAGCTTACTACTTACTAAGCTTATTTCTTAATGCTTATTTTCCCATCTTCCATTCGGATCGTATATTCGTAGATTCGTTGTGGTCCCATCTTAATCTTTCCTTAATCTTTGCCTGCTAGACTGGAATTGTTTTTTAAGATATTCAATGAAATTCAATCCTAATAAACATGATCGGAAATCACTGCGTCTCATAGCTTATGATTATGGTCAGATTGGAGATTATTTTGTGACAATTTGTACCGAAAATAAAGAATGTTTTTTGGGAAACATTCGAAATCATAAAATGTATTTATCGGAAATTGGTAAAATTGCGCATAAATATTGGAAAGAAATCCCCGAACATTTTCCACATTTTAAATTGGATGAATTTATCGTAATGCCAAATCATATACATGGAATCGTTACGATCACCGAAAACATGGTAGGGGCGCAAAATATGGTAGGGGCGCAAAATTTTGCGCCCCTACGGGATCATAAAAACAAATTTGGACCACAATCCAAAAACCTATCATCAATTGTGCGTGGTTTCAAAATGGCCGTTACCAAATATGCAAAAATGAATGACATATCTTTTGCCTGGCAGAGAGCATTTTATGATCACATTATTCGTGACGAAAAATCATTCAATAATATTCGGGAATACATACGCAACAATCCGTTATGTTGGGAGGAGAATTCTGAAAACGTAGATTATCTTCCACAAATTTCAAATACTGAAAGAGAAAAAAGAGCAAATAGATACTATAAAGATCTTTTTTGTTGAAATAAATAAGAATGTCGATTTCAAAAGACCCTCTCTACTTTCTTACGTAGCTTACTAAGCTTATTCAGCTTCTTCCTAGGTCGTCGGTTCCAAATAAGCACTGACACTTACGAAGAATTCGGAATCAGTATCAGTAGAAGCACGAACAAAATTGTATGTGATACGTTGAGAAGAATCCATTTGTACCCAGGAACAGGTAGTACAATAGCCTCCGTAGGAGCAGTGGTTTTCTAGTGATATATCTCTCCAATCCGGACTCGCCAGCCCGTATTTTTGAAAACTGGCAAGAGTGGGATCTACCACGGTTGCGTCAGGATCCTTGGTTGTATTACAGATAAAGGCGGCTGTTGCCGTAGCTGAAGTATAGGAGGTTAGATCCAAAGTGCCATTTACGATAGATCCCTGATTTATCAGCTCTAGCGGCCAGGTTCCCTGAGCGTCTGGTAGGACTGAGACCATATTATTGAGAACGGTAGTCCCGTTGTAGCTATATCCTTTACCGGCTGCTGTAGCGACATCTCCTCCCAGAGTTGTGTTGCCTGTACTATCAATCGTCAGACGGTTATTCGTTCCCAAGGCGGTACTGTCAGAAATCACAAATTTGTCTGAATCCGAGCTGTCGATACCGATGGCAAATTCATTACCGTCACTATCGAATAAAATAGAAGGGTCTCCGGTAGAAGCCTGTTCAAGCTCTAGCATGGGAGTAGTGGAAGAACTACTTTCGTAGATATAGAGATTGGTGGCCGGAGTAGCAGAGCCGATACCAACCAAGCCATCTCTATCAATACGTACTTTCTCCGTAGCGGCCTCAGATGTTCCGGTGGCAAAGACCAATTCCCCTGAATTCACGGTGCTAGAGAAGGTAGCGTCAGCCTCAGCCCAGATCGCAGCTGCGGTCAGGATGGCATCACTGCCGTCGGATTCCAGCGGGGCGTTAAAATTGATTCTTCCAAGTTGATCGCCATCAATGACGGTCAGTTCTTTGGTAGCTAAAGTTAAAATACCGGCACTAGCTGTACCTGATCCGGCTGGTCCTTGGATGTCCAGTAAAGATTGTGGTGAACTTGTACTGATACCGACCTTCCCATTATCGTCCAAACGCATGGTTTCGGTGAGTGTTCCAGCTATGCTTTGGTTGAATCTGATAGAAGAAAGTTCTCTAGCATCTCTCGCGTCCTCCCAAACTACGTCTATTCTGGCAGCTTCTCTCTGTGTTCCTACATCATTCTCAAGATAGAAATCTATCGCTGAGCCAAATCCTACCTCAACAGCCCCGGCTTTACTGGCTGAAATACGTTCCAATTTCAATAGATTGACGATATCATTAATGCCAGCATCGCTTTGATAGAGATGCAGTAAGGTATCAGGAGTAGGTGTTCCTATACCGACAGTATCGAAACTATAAGTGCCGGTACCGGCATCACCGGTATTCAAAAGATATGAATCCGCAATTTCGGTGGTCCCGATACAGTCCGTACAAACTAGGTCACTGGCAGTCGCGGCATTTCCTGAGATATCGTTACTTAAGGTATCGCTACCATCTTCGGTAAAGCCGGTAGCGTCTAGGTTGCCGGTAATTATCACATCATCATCCAAAGTAAAAGCACCATCAGATCCCGGGCCGGCATCGACATCGTAAGCAATAATCTTATTGATAGTACCGCCGAATTTTAATTGTGAATCTGTATTTTGAGAAAGAGTGCTGATACCACTGGTATTGACCAACTTATTGACCGCGTAAGCGTAATTGCTTCCGGAAAAGACACTAAGCAGGAGGACTCCGGTAATGACAAGTAGTCTTTTTTTCATGCTTTGCATCGTTAACTCCTATTTACCGGTGTAAGTTAGCGTAATTTCACCGATATAAGCGGCATTGCTACTCTTGGCTTGAGGTTTCAAGGTGAGGTAAGCGTAACTACCGGCAGTCCAAGTACCATCAGTGATAGTAACATCAGCTGAGGTCCAAGTGTCCGCTTCAGCACTTACCATGTTCGCTGCTGTAGCTCCCAAAGTGGCTGCGACACCGGCGGTATCTACCATGGTAACATCAATCTGATTATCAGCGACACCGGTAGTGGTTGTTTTGTAAGCAACTTTGATCGGAGCACTGCCATCCCAAGCTGTAAAATCACTAGGAACCATCACGGCAATCGTGACATCATAATCTTGTAAACCTGCTTCAGCACTTGTCCACTTATAATAATTGTGACGAGCGGCTGCATCATAGTCGGCTGTCAACTCTCCTACATTGTCTCCTCCATCAGCTCTATAAACAGCACCTGCAATTTCAGGTACGAGTTGGATCTTGTTGCTACGAGTAGCAATGTCGGCCCAAGGTACTGTTAATCCACTGGTTGTACCATCGGCAGCGATGTCCCAAGCAGAAGACTCAAGAGCCAAGGTGTCATCATTTGTTCCGATAGTGGCATTCCCTTGGAAATCCAAAGCGGTGGTTGAAAGTGTTACTCCATTGATAGTACCGCTGACATCCAAAGCCCCATTTAAATCCAATGTAGTAGTTGTGATCTCAACTTCGGTATCGGCATCGATATCCAGTTGTCCATCACCGGAAGAACCGATACTGAGAGCGGCGTCACGAAACTGAAGTGCCATAGCACTATTTAGAAGTAATCCGGTATCAGCCACATGAGTTAGTGTGACATCGTTATCTGCACCAAATCCCAAGACAGCAGCATCGGAATCCAATTTCAAATCATTGCTAATATTGACTGAGGTGGAGGCATCGATATCTACGATTGGTGCGGTGATTTCAAGTTCGGTATCGGCATCGATGTCTAACTGTCCATCGCCGGAAGAATTGATAGTCAGGGCGGTATCGCGGAAACGCAAGATATTGGCACCTGAGACTAAGATATTTTTACCAAAAGTAATTAACTCGGAATCATTGGTCGTATCAATCGTAATGTAGGCATTTTCTCCTTCTTGCACTAGGAAGGCACTAGCTGTGTTATCTGCAACTGTGCCGGTGATCTTGGCAGCTGAAGTTAAGTTCAAATCACCAGAAGTGGTGGTTTTGATTGTTAAGTTTCCTTCGCTTGAATTGATGGAACGTGAACCGGCACCGGCCAAGTTCACAGAATTTCCAGTACCCGCATTCGTGATTTCAAAAGCATTGTTATTATTAGTAACGTCGTTTTGAACCAAAGCCAAAGCGGCGTTATTATCAGTGTCGCTAACAGTCAAGGTAACCGCGCTACCATCGACATCGATTGTATTGCCGCTGTTGTAGGCGGCATCCAGTGAGACAGTTGCACCAACTGCACCAGCCAATTGCGCTAAGGCTGATTCAACGTCATCCGTGGTAAAATTCTCTCCGGTATCTGCCAAGGGTATGTCCACAGCCGAAACACCATCTCCGACCGAGAAATCGATACTGTCATCATCGATTGTGTCAGCGGCGATTTGTTCACCATCGAGATTTCCGGTAGCATCCGTGATGGCTATACCACTGGAACCGGCTGTGATCACTCCATCAACATCCAAGTCTTCGGTGACAATGACATCGTCAGAAAATGAGAAAGCACCATCTGCGCCAGGACCTCCTCCAACAACCCAAGTCAAAGTCTCATTAATAGTCGCACCAAATTTCAAGATCACATTTTGGCTACCTGTTCCTTGAGACAAAGTATAAGTCGCAGTTGTATTGATGAGCTCATAAGCCAAGGCGCTGTTTGGCGCTATGATAGCGCTACTCAAGGCCAAGACAATGGCGAGTTTCTTGAATGTAGTTTTCATATTTGGATTGGTTTCAGAAACAAACGTATCGTACCATTCTAACACAAAAAGGTATTTGAAGTAAGAGGGAGAATGCCTTATAATCGCTATTATCCTTGCCAATACTAGACATAATGTTGCGTAATATGTATATTAAAAAACAATTTAGCTCTGTAAGTCAAAAATCTTTGCGAAATTTAGATTTAGAGTTACATTGTAGTTTAGCACGAAGTAACACTTTGTTGCTGTTTGTACTTTGACATCAAGGGGAAATCAAAAGATCAAGAGATCAATAATGGATATTAGCAGGTCTTGTACCTGCCTAGAATCCAAAAGCACCTCTTGCTTGCCCTGAGTCCCGCCGTAGGTGGATCGAAGGGTGGGTGCAGGATCGCAAGGTTTCTTCTGCATGATTGAGGGAATAAATAAGCTTAGTAAGCTGGTAAGTAGTAAGTATGGATTACTTAATTCTTACTACTTACACGCTTAATACTTATTCTCTTACCCATGCAGAAGAGCCGGGGGCGGCGGACGCGTCGTACCCCATTTTAAACAATTCTTTTTTTGCTCGCCTAAGAAACGGGCAGAAAGGAGTGTCTCATGAGACGTTCAATCTTATTTTTGGCACTGCTGCTTCTGGCGGCGGTGCCGGTGTGGGCGCAGACCCCCACGCCGATTCCTGAGGTTCCGGCGACCGTTCCTGAAACCCTGACGAATTCCTGGTTCGCCACGGGTCCGGATGGAGTTTTGGTCGGAGGGATGTGGAATATCCACTCTGACCAGCGCCGAGCTCTCTACTGGGACTTCGCCACGGAGACGTGGACTGAGATCCCGACGCTTGAGGCGCCGAGTTTCTCGCGAGGTATCTGGAGCGACGTGGCGGGGGGATTTATTCTCTTGACCACGTACAGCGAGCACACAGACGCTCGGCTGATCCAGCCTCCAGTAGGAGAGATCTCTGAGGGCTGGCCACGGAGCATCGCGCGTGGACACCAGGGAGCGGCGCTTCCTGGAGATTTTCTACCCGTCGAGTATTTCCTCGGGGGGTTCGAAACGCCGTCTGTGCCGGTTGTCTATTGTGATCGTTTCAACTTGATCACATTGACATGGGAGAATCTGCCAGATCTTCCGGAAGGAAGAATCTTTGGGAATGCGTTGCTAGACAGCGACGGAATTCTCTGGTTCTCAGGTGGACGGGATTCTTCCGGCCTCACAGTCGGGACGACCTGGTTCCTCGAAGGGGTGGAATGGCAGTCTTTTTCGAGGGACACGTTCCTACCCAGGGAACGTGGACGTATGTGGAAAACCGAGAGCGGCGAGATCCTGATCTCGGGAGGAGTTATGATCTACGAGGATCGCCTTCCCACTCCTCTGCCCCAGGTCGTACTGGGTACGACAGAGTCGATTTCGCAGGGGAACCTGCTCGAGGCTGTTTTCAATGAGCCTCGGCAGGAGTTTGAGGTGTCCGTAGATCTAGAGGCAGGGATCGCCTACGGGGGATCTACAGGAGACGGTCCCTGTACCACCGTCGAGGAGATCCCCCTGCCCTTGGATAAGGGACGCTGGGTTCCGTCGAGGGGGATGTCCCCGCTCGAGATCGAAAAGGCGGCGAGAAATGGGCGTTCCACTTGGACGGTGACCCATACCTGGAGGGAGCCGGTTTTTAACGCCGGTACCGGTACCTTGCCGGATGGAAGGCAGGGGATGGTTGGAGGTACAACCGCTGGAGGTGAAGACTCCAGCGAGTTTAAAAAGTATCCCCCCGACGCGCCAACCGACGTTCCCACTACCAGCCCATTCGGGGTGGTGCTGATTCTTATCACGTTCTCGTCGCTCTTAGCGCTTGCAGGTTTCCGCCGTCGCTAGTTTCTTGATCGGATACCCGGCCTTTGGTACTGCCTAGCCAGAGGCCGGGGTGTTCAGAGGCGGGCTTAAGCCCGCCTCTGACGAATCTTTTGTCCCCTTGATGTTGAATTCCGGAAATACCGGATACATTAAGGGGCGGATGGAACACATTCGCCCTTCTTCTTTAGGATACCGCTCACTTGAAATAAAAAAAGAAGGTCGGTTTTAAACGACCTTCTCACTACTCTAAACTTTATCGCAGGCACAAGGCCTGCTGCTGTTTACAACCTTCCCACAAAAGCAGCGATATTATCAGTTAAATCTTTCATGTCAGCATGCGCATCCCCTACTTGATTGAGCAGAGCGATAGCTTCGTCGTGACTGCCTGCGATAGTTAATTCAAAGGCATGCAAGATATCTCCGGCTGCGAGCACGACTGCGTTATCCGGAAGTTGCCATTTGGCATTTTCATAAACAACGTTGGCTTCGCCAATTAACTGAGCAGCCTGTGTCATGTCGTTGACTTGTACTGCTTGCATGAGTCCCATAATAGCTTCTTCTACTGCATTAAGTTGTGCTTGGACACCGCCCATTTTTTGTAAATTGAAAGCATAGATCAGATCTGCTGCGGTTCCTCGGTCTATAATGTCGTTTGGTGTTGAGTTTGCTAAATTTTCAGCAGATAGAATTCCCATACTTTCTACCAATTTGAGGTAACCGACGTACCACGCGTTACGATCAAAGTTTTCGTTGTAGGTCCATTCGGTGGGATGTTGATAACTGTCAGGAGAATAACCGTTTGAGAGAGCAACTATTTTTAGAGCTTCGACTAAGTTCACTTCATTTTCCGGGAAAGCTTGTCCCTGATATCCTCCTAAAATATTCTTGTATCTGGCAGTTGCAGTATAAGGTGCATACCAAGCATCAGCTGGTACGTCACGGAAGTTTGCGATGTAGCCATCGGGAATTAACTTCACGCCGGCCGAGATAAAGGCCATTTTGAGCAAGGCTACTCTATTTAAAGGATCGTTTGGTCTGAAGGTTCCATCTTCATAACCTTGGGTCGCTCCGGCATTTTTCAAATACATGACGGACTTGTAGTGCGGGTTGTCTTCTGGCACATCTGTAAATCCCCCTTCGGCGAAACTGGGTGCCACAAAGGAGAAAATTAGCAGGAAAGCCAAGATTGCAATAATCTTTTTCATTTTTTTCGAGTTAATTTTTGTTTTTGTACTTCCACCCTAGAATTTATACCTAGACTTGGACCTTGTCAATAAAAAAGCTCAAGATACTGCGCTAAAATTATCTTTACCTTGTATGCTTATTGTGTTGAGATGATATACCCCATAAATAAGACACCTTGTATTTTTTTTAATATTTTAAGTGACGCTCTCTAAGTCAAATTGTAGATGAGGAGTAAAAAGAGTGCTATGATGAAAGAGCAAGATTAAAAGTAACAATCTAAATATGAAACAAAAAGCATTCTCTCTCTTAATTGCCATACTCTTTTTCTCTTGCTTCGGACAACTACCGCAAGTCTTTGCTCTGAGTGCTTCTGGTGCCAATGATTATGTGCGTTTTATAAATCAGCAAACTGCACTACTTCAAGATTGCCAGAACTCTTCTTTAACAGCTTGTGAAAATAAGCTTAGTTCTGTTGCTATGAAAGTCCGCGCTAAATTAAGAAGTGTGCAGTCCAAGTTGCATCCTTATGATGCTCAGAAAATGCAAGCAGCGACAGCTTCTTTTATCGTTCGTGCCAGAGAGATTCTGGCTGGAGTCAAGGTAGCGACGAGTTCTCTAGAGAGTGATTTTACTCAACTTGAAACTATTGCCAATGATCTTCCAACCAACTTAATGCCGTCCTTAGCAGCCAATGAGAATTCTACTTTCCCGAATTTAGCCAGACTTCTTCGTGATAGTGAAACTTTGCTGATAGATGGGCCTAAGATTAAAAAATCATCTACTAAGTTAGTTAATTTTGATATTGACTTGAATCTTCTGCTTAACGAGACTTATGCTGAGTTCTCAGAGCTTATAAGAAATTCTGTGCATAAAACTGATCTGGAATATCTCAACGAAACTGTTCAGGAAATATTGGACAATGTTGAGGAAGCTCTGAAAGTTGCAGAGAGACGTCTCAGTTCGAAATTCGATAATGACCTTGATGGTGTGCGGGAGAAAATCAATGCCAAGATGACCCAGCTGAGTGGCAAACTCTCAAGCTTACAAATGGGAGTAAGTACTGTAAGCAATGTCACTGTTCTAGCTGCCACAAAACTTAATGCCTCTCAGCTGATTGTTTCTCTGATGCGTGCTGATAACAGTATTAATCAATTAAAAATTAAGGCTGCTACTGCTAATAATAGATCTGATTTTTACAGAACTCGAGATTCACTCTTGAATGTTGTAGAAAGTGTCAGTCAAAACTTGAACAAAGCTGGGATTTTGAATGCTGCGAATCTTAGTCTTGTACGACTTTATGTGAATCGTGTTAATCAAGATACTCTAGAGACACTTGAAGTTCTCGAGCAAAACATGCCAAGTCGTATGACAAGTGCATTTACTGAACTTGAGAATAAAGTTCTGGAGGAACTATCTGAAATCCAGACGATAGTGGCAGGGCTCTAGAAGTAATCATAAATTTACCAGAAAGAGGTTTCTCTTAATCCGAGAGGAGCCTTTTTTTGTTGTCTACTAGCAGAAATTGACAGGGTTTCTGGATCCTGATACGATCTTGCTGTTAAATAATTTTCATGAATCTCTCTTCCAAACTCTATATTCTCTTTATTATTAAGAATCCTGCGCGGAGGAGTTAGTTTGTAGTACTTAAAACAGTTTCTCTCCGCGTAAAAGAGCCGGAGAGATTTTTTATATGTAAAACTTTAATAAAAATTTATGTCTAAGAAAGTAAGAGAAATGACTTCCAAAGATTTTATAGATAGTCTTAGTCGTCCCCAACAGCGTGCTCTTTTGGCAGTTTCTATGCGGAGCAAAATGATACAGATCTGTTGCGTTTGCGAGAATGATGGATATCGAGATGGTCCCAGCCAACTGTTGCAGTTTTGTATCGAAAATGAGATAGATGTTAAGAGGGCTTATTGTGATAACCATACCCCTTCGAGTTCCTATGTTCGAAAAAAATTAGAAAGTACTGATACCATATATTTAGAAAAATAATTTTCATTAACTAATAAAAATCATGAATGAAAAAGTTCAAGTTATCGATTCCCAAGATTTTGTGGATATCATTAGACAGCCGGGAGTGATTGAAACTGCAGAATTACAGAGAGGCGGCTTGAAATATGTTATGTTATGCAGAGACTGTAGTTCTCCTAATCTTACAGTTGAGTTGGAAGAGTCTGGATTCAGAGTTATTGTAGACCGTTGTCAAGCATGTCGAGATCAGTTTGATAAAAGCGAAGTTCCTTCTCTTAAAGACGTGTTTTTATATTATGATTTAATCAAAGAGGAATAAGCTTGCCTCTTTCTAGCTCTTGTGCTAACTTTTAGCCCGTCATCTTCGAAATGCCCAGGTGGTGGCCCGCCTACGCTAAAGCTACGGCGGGTAAAAATTGCTAGCCCCTTCGGGGGTAATCCAAGTATAATTCTGTTAGAAGATTACAAGTTTCTGCAAACGATCATGCCCAGGTGGTGGAATTGGTAGACACGCTAGCCTTAGGAGCTAGTGGGGTTACACCCGTGGAGGTTCGAGTCCTCTCCTGGGCACCATTCGTCGCTTCGCTTGTCCTGAGTTCGTAGAACGAAGGGCTCCTCATGGCAAGCCGTTCTTTGATTACACTTATAACGACAAGCTATTTAGGATTTACATTATTCATGGTAAATCTCGGATTTTTGAATTAGAATAATCTCCTTAAAACAGAACTAATATGTTTTATGTGTATATCTTGGAATTAGTTGACGGTTCTTATTATACAGGTTTTACAAATAATCTTGATCGTCGTTTAAGTGAGCATAAACAAGGGATTGCTTGTGCTCATACAAAAAAGATTGGGATGAAGAAGTTACTTTGGTATGAAAAACAAGCAGATCGAAATTCCGCTAGAAATCGAGAAAAAGAAATTAAAGGGTGGAAAAGAGAAAAGAAAGAAAAATTATGGAAGGATAAAGGTTCGAGCTTGTCCTGAGTTTGGAAAACGAAGGATCCTCTCCTGGGCACCAAACTATGCTCTCGTCGCATATGCTCCTCTTAGCTACGTCTGGCTGTCGCCGCATAGACCGGATCATGGCATCTTTTTAGGTTAAGAGTCGGGGCCCACCACCCCCACCTCCTCCCCAAGTATAAAAATCGTATCAACCAAACATTAAGAAAACATTAAGACCTTACACAAGCCCTAAAGAGACTAATTTATAACACTTTAGCTTTCTTACTCCGCTTTCACAATGCTAATCTTACGCACTGTGTCATTTCTCTCAATTGCGCCCAAGAGCTCTGCTCCACCTACAACCTGGCCAAAGATAGCATACTTTCTGTCCCATTCCGGTTCTACATCCAAAGTGATATAAAACTGACTGGTGGCGCTGTTTAAGTCGTTTTCATAACGTGCCATACCAACTACCCCTACCTTGTCATGTCTGAGATCTGGATGAGTTTCAAGTTTGATGGGAGTTGTATTTGATCCCCCGGTACCCGTACCGGTTGGATCACCGGTTTGAATTTTGATGCCAGGAAGAACAATATGCCATTTCAAATTACTATAAAAATCAGCTTCGGCTAGTTTTATGAAATTATTTACAGTCTCAGACACTTGCTCCTGGAAGAGCTCGATAATCAGAGTCCCTTTAGAAGTTTCTATCATTGCCAAAGGATCACCCTCATATTGCAAGGTTAAACTACTAACAAGTTCGCTGTATTTTGTGCTGGATTGCGAATCGTTGTTACTATTTCCACCGCAAGCTGACAAGCTAAACAGTAATAAAGCTAAAACCGTAAAAGAGCAGATTTTTTTGAACATGATTTTGATTTTTAAGAGCTATGCTTTTATTTCAAATTCAACTTCGCTACAATACTAGCAGCAAAAAGTTATTCAGTCTATTTTTTCTAAAGTTTATCAAAATGCTGAAAGTTGAAACTGGAAGTGATAATCAAATCTTACGGACAAAATCTGTGCCAATCCCAAAGATTGTTGCGAAACATCAGGCTCTGATCGATGAGATGAGAGAGACTATGCAGCGAGAAGACGGAGTTGGCTTAGCCGCTCCACAAGTGGGACAAAATATCAGGCTGATTTTAGTAACACTAGTAAATGCTAAGGAGCGTGCCATTGTCCCTATGATTAATCCTGAAATACTGCGTATCTCTGAAAAAGAAGTCTGTCTGGAAGAAGGCTGCCTCAGTTTGCCCGGTAAGTTTGCAGAAGTCTTGAGGTCTGAGGAGATTACCCTGAAATACATTAATACTAAAGGACAAGAAAAGATCTTGAGTCTTAGTGGGATGAATGCTCGAGTTGTTTTGCATGAAATCGACCATCTTGATGGGATCTTATTTATAGATCGTATGGTAGAACATATAGGACCCTTGCAGAAATTGAAGTCTAAACTATATCTTTAGTAATATGAGTAAAAGGAGAAGGATTGTTTTTATGGGGACTTCAGTCTTTGCTGTTCCTGTCTTGGAAAGACTGTTGGCCGAACATGATGTTTTATTAGTGATCACACAGCCTGATAGAAAGGCGGGACGTAAGCAGTTCCTGACTGCTCCACCAGTCAAGAGAAGGGCTCTGGAACTGGAATTGCCAATCTATCAGCCTGAGACTATGAAATCCGTGGAAGCTCTGGAGAAGGTTAGGCAGCTTGCTCCTGATCTTTGCGTGGTTGTGGCTTATGGGCAGCTTCTCAAAAAAGAGCTGCTAGAAATACCCAAAGAAGGAACTCTCAACGTACATGCTTCCTTATTACCAAAGTATAGAGGGGCCTCCCCCATTCAAAGTGCCATCTTGCAGGGTGAAAAAGAGACTGGGGTCAGTATTATGTTTTTGGATGAAGGATTGGATACAGGTCCTGTTATAAAACAAGCTAGCATTCCGATCAAAAAAGATGATGATTATTTGAGTTTAGAAGCTAAATTATCTTTACTTGGAGCCCAGACGCTAGCAGAAGTTTTAAATCAAGCCAGTTTAACAGGAATTCCGCAAGACGATAGTAAGGCAAGCTTGTGCCAGACTATTTCCAAAGAGCACGGCTTACTGGAGTTTAAACTTGCAAGTGCCGTTGAGCTTGAAAGAAAAATCAGGGCTTTCGCCGCTTGGCCACAGACTTTCTGTTTCTGGAATGCTAAACGCATCAAGATTTTGAAAGCAAGTACCAGTAATGAGACCGGAGAGCCGGGACGTGTGACGGTTGAGAATGGTGTACTTAAAATAGCTTGCTTACAAGGATCTTTACTACCACAAGTTTTACAAGCTGAGGGCAAAAGAGCGATGGATGCTGCAAGTTTATTACGAGGATATCCGAACTTCAAGGATAGCTTACTTTAGCTTCCTCTACTTATATTTCTTGGTGAAGGCTATAGCTCCTTTTACTAATTCTTGCGGTATGTTAATTTTAGTAGCTTCGATAATCCCTTTTAATCCGGGATTACAATTAACTTCCATAATCATAGCATGAGAGTTGTTGCGGATAATATCAACACCGGAGTAGTTCAGCTCTAGGGCTTTAGTAGCATTAATGGCTAGTTTCTCCTCATCTTTTGTTAGAGTAACTTTGCGACCAGTTCCTCCTTGTCCGATATTTGAACGAAAATCTCCTTTGCGTGCTTTACGTTCCATCGCAGCTACTACCTTACCGTTAATGACGAAAGCGCGGATATCTTTCCCTTTTGATTCTTTGATGTACTCCTGAATCAAAATGATATTACTGGTACCCCAAATAATATCGAGCGCGGAATAGAGGGATCTCATACTCTCAACGATGGCTACTCCACTTCCCAGTGATCCAAAAGGGGTTTTGATAATGACCGGAAGGCCACCAACTTTTGCGATGGCATCTTTGAGATACTCCATTCTACGCACAACGGCAGTCTTGGGGATGGGAATCTGTAAATGATCCAAAATCTGCAAGGTACGAAGTTTGTTTTTTGATCTGACGATAGCACTATATGAATTCAGAACAGGTATCTCCATGAGCTGTAACTGCTTAATCACGGATGCTTCAAGATCATTATTTGAAACTTTACTGGAACGTGGGATGACAACATCAAATTGAGGAAATTTTTTGCCTTTGTATAAAACGCGTGGGTGATGATTATCAAAAACAAGCTGGCAATTGGAATGTCGGAAAACGATTGACTTGTGTCCCATAGCAATAGCTGCTTTCTTGATCATCAGAGCCTCTGTATCTCGTTTGTTGGGCTCATAAAATGACATGACACCAATGTACATAGATTTATTGTTAAGAGAAGAAGTATTATTTTAGCTCTTTTAGGATTTCTTCAATCTTTTCAACATAAGCTGCGTTCTCATCTAAGCGAAAATCGATCAAAGGAACTTTCTTGGCACTCATTTTGTGCCAAACTTCGCGGTGAATCATGCCTGCTTTCTTGCGTAAACTTTGTAAAATTTTATGTGGAGGTATTTGTGAAGCAAGTACACTGATCCAAACCTTAGCCTGTCCCATATCGGCACTAGTATCGACTCTGGTTACTGTGATAAGTCCACTACGACGATCTCTAAAATCACGTTCGATGATCTGTGAAATTTCTACTTTTAGGAAGGAATTAACCTTGGCAATTCTACTTGGTGCCATCTTATTCTAAGCTAATTGCTTGCTGTTCCACCTTGAAAACTTCCAGATCATCGCCTTCTTTAAGTTTAAAATCAGCTTTAAAACGGATGCCACACTCAGTACCCTTTTCTATCTGCTTAACACTTTCCGGACCTTGTTTGAGATCTGTAAGCAGCCCTTCTCCTACCATCTCTTCTTCTCGATAAACACGAACCTTACTTCCCGGTTCCAAATGTCCTTCAGTTACTTTCCCACCGACAACTTGCTCTCCTTTACCGGTAAAGAAGATTGCCAAGACAGAAAAATCTCCCAAAGCGACTTCAATCTTTTCAGGTTCCAATAAACCAAGTAAGGCCTTCTCTATATCTTCAATGAGTTTGTAGATAACATCATAACGCTTGATCTCAACACCTGCTATTTCAGCACGTTTTTGGACTGCGAGAGGTACTTTGGTAGTAAAAGAAACAATGATAGCATGACTGGCGCTAGCCATCATAACATCCGAGTCAGTTACATCTCCCGCTGCGCTATGCAATGTTCGAACACTTACTTTGCCGGATGGTATTTTGGCCAAAGAAGATTTAATAGCTTCTATGGAACCTTTACTATCTGCTTTCAAGATGATGTTTAACTCTCTGATAATCCCCTCTTTGACCTGTTTGGTAGCTTCATTTAACCCAAAACGCTCCTTACGTCCTGCTAGGACTCGTTCTTCATTGATACGTTCAGACATCTCTTTGGCTAATTTGGCATTGGCTACAACGTAAACCAGATCGCCAGCCTTTGGTACTGAAGCCAAACCGCTTATTCGAACCGGAACAGATGGACCGGCTTCCTTAATGCTTTTACCTTTATAATCAATTAATTGTCTGATTTTCCCATAAGTAACTCCTATCACAAGATTATCAGTCAGCTTGAGTGTACCGGTATGTACTAAAATAGTGGCAACAGGTCCTAAATTTTGATCCAAATTTGATTCGATCACGGTACCTACCGCCGGACGATTGGGATTAGCTTTGAGGGCTTGCATATCTGCAACCAAAAGAACCATTTCCAGCAAGTCATCTATACCGGTTTTCTCTTTGGCAGAAATTAAAGCACAAACAGTGTCTCCTCCCCAACCTTCTACCAAAACTCCATGTTCGGCTAGCTCTTTCTTGATTTTATCAGGATTAGCTCCATCTTTATCAATCTTATTGATAGCCACAACAATTGGAATATTAGCTGCTTTGGCATGATTGATAGCTTCAATCGTCTGAGGCATAACACCATCATCGGCAGCGACAACCAAGATTGCAATATCAGTTGATTTCACACCGCGAGCTCTCATCGCTGTAAATGCTTCGTGTCCGGGAGTGTCCAAGAAAGTTATTTTTTTGCCCTTCTTTTCGACTTGATAGGCACCTATCTTTTGAGTGATACCACCGGCTTCTCCTTCAGCCACTTCAGTACCACGAATACAGTCTAATAATTTGGTTTTACCATGATCAACGTGTCCGATCACGGAAATAATCGGGGCACGATCAACTAATTGTTTTTTATCTTCCTTACCAATCAATGCCGATAAGTCCAAATCAGCTTGCTGATTCTCTTTCTCTTCTTCCTGACTCTTCTCAACTTCAAACCCAAGCTCATTTGCTATAATGGTGGAAGTCTCAAAATCGAGTTTATCATTTAGTGTTGTTATAACACCGTTGCGAAGTAGCTCGGCAATCACATTTGTCACCGGTAACTCCATCTTCTCGGCCAGATCTTTGACGACGGTGATCTCGGAAAGTGAGATCTTCTTAATTTCTTTTTTTAGGTCTTCCTTCTCAGTTATTTCAGTCTCGTCGTCTTTTCTGAAGTTTAGTTTCGTGATGTTTTTTCGGCCTGCTTTCTTACTTTTTTCTTCCAGAATTTTCTTAAGAGCTCTCTCTTCTTCCTCTTCACGTTTAGAGTCTTCTCTTTTTAATTCTTCCGGTGTATTAATTTGTCTCCTAATAATTTTGGGAGCTTCTTTGGTCTCTGTCTTACTTGGTTTTTTCTTGCTACTTTCTTTGCTTTTAGTACTTTCAGCTTCTTTTTCAGAATCTTCTTTAGGTTTTTTGACTTCTTTCTTAGCTTTTGTCTTGTCTTTGTCCTTTTGCTGCTCCTTTTTTGCAACGTCAGCCTTTTTGACCAAGATGACCTTACCTTCCGTGCCAAGTTCTTCCTTTCTAACCACTTTTACTTCAGCCTTTTCAGGTTTAAGTACTCTTGGTGCACTCTTGGCTTTCTTGCGTTGCTCTTCGTTGCGCAAAGAATCAACCATTTCATCAGAAAGAGTACTTGCCTTACCGGCAATCTCAAACCCCATCTCATTCAATCTGCCGCGGACAACATCTTCACTGATTTTAAATTCGTCAGCTATTTCTTTGATTCCATAAGGCATAATTGGCAAAGGGTTATCAATCTAAGACCAAAAACTAAGCTTATTTCTTCTCTTTTACATCTTCTGAGACAGACTCTTCTTTAGGAGCTTTAGTCTTTTTAGCTTTATCACTTTTAGTGAGATTAACAAGCTCTTTCTCGATTTTCTTTCCGAGAGGAGTCCCCTTAATGGAAAGTCCTAGACGGTGCTCTTCCAAGTCGACAGTCAAAATTTTAGCTTCAACAGTCTCTCCTGTCTCCAAGATGCTGTTTGGATCAACAACTTCTTCGTTGACGGAAAACTCTGAAAGATGGATCAATCCCTCAACTTCGTCTTCCAACTTAACGAAAGCGCCAAAAGGAGTGATTCTGGTGATAGGTCCTTTTACTTCTTGACCAATTTTGTACTTATCTACGATTTCTGCCCAAGGATCTTTGGTCAGTTTCTTCATACTAAATGAGATTTTATCATTCTCGACACCGATCACTAGTACGTTAATTTCATCTCCGACACGAGCGTATTTCTTGGGATCTGCAACGTGGCCCCAAGCAATTTCAGAAATATGTACGAGACCCTCAATACCTTCGTAATTTACAAAGATACCAAAGTTCACAATACCGCTAACACGTCCCTTGATCTGTTCTCCGACCTTGAGCTTGGAAACGATTGCTTGACGTTGATCTCTATAAGCAGCTTTTTCGGAGAGGATCAAACGGCGTTCTTTTTCATCGTAGTTAATCACTTTCACCTTCATCATGGTGTTCATCAGTTTCTCAAGTTTACTCAAAATTCTAGAGCTATCACCACCTTCCACACGAGGATAGTGTTCAGGGGTAAGTTGAGAAACCGGAATAAAGCCGCGAATACCATCTTCTTCAACCAGTAACCCACCCTTGTTTGCTTCACGAATTTTGATCTCAAAAGTTTCACTATCGTTGTAGCGCTTCATGAAATTATCCCAAGTACTTTCTTGAGCAGCGCGCTTGAGAGACAATACCAACTGACCATCTTCGTTTTCTTCTCCAATCACAACTGCTTGTACCTTGTCGCCTGCCTTGAGATCTTTGAGAGTATTGGAACTGTCCATAGTCTCTGTTCCCACAATAATCCCGGTCGCTACGTTTCCTAGATCAATGACGATCTTTCCTTTTACGACTGAGACCACGGCACCTTCGACCAAGTCTCCTAGCTCAAACTCAACGGGTTCTTGGTCACCGCCTTTGAGAAGTTCTGACATAGTCTGGATACTCTGAACCACACTCAATTCCTGTACAGAATCGTCTTTACTTGCTTTTTTAATCATATTTTTACAGGGTTGGTTAATATTAAAAATCATCTCCTTAACCCTAAAGGACATGAAAGCGCAGAAAGGTTAGTCCAAAAGCTCGTATTTGTCAAATGAAAATGGGACCACGGATAGGGGTTAGGGTAGAGGGTCTAGGGTGTCCGATCGGCCTAGGCGGACCGAGGTCCGCCTTTACTGTCTCTTTGGGACTTTCACTAAGTTTTTTAGGGACTCAGCAGCCCAAACAAGGGAGGAGACCATCTTGATCACATAACGCTGATATTTTCATACAAGTCAATATTCATTATTTTTAGTTCGCGATCGTAGCTAACGGCAACTAAATCGATTTGCCAAAGTTCATCATGGCCGTCTAGAAAAGCTAAGGCGGTTAGTTCAAGTTTCTCCAACTTATCCTCAGTTACAGTTTCCTCAGCGCACAAAAAACCTCGCTGCTTTCTACCCTTTACTTCGATGAAATGCCAAATGTGATCTTTGTAAGTAATCAAGTCAATTTCTCCGCCAGCTGATGAAAAATTGCTGTCCAAAACTTCATAACCAAGAGAGATTAAGAAAAAGGCTGCGTACTCTTCCGTGATTTGAGAGATTTTTCTGGTGTGCATAAAAAAAATTAAGCTACAGGACTAGCTTAACAGGGAAAGATTAAAGGGAGATTAAGATAATAAAATATATTGCATTGTTGTATTGTTGGCCATGTTCTTAACAATGCAACAAGATAACAATGTAACAATATTATCCTCTCAGTTTCCCTCCCAAAGCTTCAATCTTAGCCACAATCTGCTTTTGCAGTCTCGAGATCTCCTCTTCAGATAAGGTTTTTTCCGGATCTTGGAAGGTAAGATTAAAGGCTACGCTCTTTTGTCCGGCTGGAATTTTTTCACCACGATAAACATCAAATAGTTTTATCTCAACGATCAGTTTATCGAGGGCTTTGATGTTCTCGAGGAAGGGACCTACTTCTTTGTTCTCTACCAAAAGCACGGCAAAATCACGTTTGACAGCTGGGAATTTGGCTAGTTCCTCATATTTACCCTGAGCTGGTAATATTTCTGCAATTAGATCAAGATCCAAGGTAAAGTAGCTTGTCTCCGGTAGATCAAACTCCTTAGAAAGCTTATTAGTGAGCGTTCCAATCTCTCCCAAGATTTGCTTGTTGTATTCCAAAACTGCGGATGTCTCACAAGCTGGCAAAGCAATTTTTCGGTAATTTAACTTAGTTAGTTTTAGAGCGCTAAGGATGCTTTCCAGAACTTTCTTAGCTGTGTAGAAATCTCCGGTGCAAAGTATGCTTAAGTATTTTTTTTGCAATGGTAACTTTTCTTTGCCTTGATCATCTTGGGCTAGTTTGCCGGCTTTCTTCAAGAAAACACTGCCGATCTCAAAGAGCGCAACTTGTTCTTGGAAGCGCAGATTGCGTTGTGCGGCCAGTAAAAGATTTGCTAATAGACTTGTACGCAACATACTCTGATCGCTGGCCAGCGGATTACGTAGTTTGATATGGTCTTCAACCTTCAATCCCAATTTCTTGACCAGTTCTTCTCCGACGAAATTATAGTTTATGACTTCGTAACAGTTACAGCTTGTCAGAATTTGTTTGATTTTTCTCTCCAATTTCTTACTCTGAGATTCTGGGGGAACTTGAAGTGGCCAGTGTGGATTATGGTAAGGGATTTTATCATAGCCGTAGATACGAATAACTTCCTCCACCAAGTCTATGGGTGTCAGAATATCTTTGGTGGCTCGCCAACTTGGAACTTTAACGTTTAGTTTTTCATCAACTTGGAATCCTAATCTCAGCAAAATATCCTTAACCTCTTTCGCTTTAATCTCTACACCGGCTTTTTTACTGATAGTTTTAGCATCAATTTTAAGTTTGATTTGGGGATCTTTCCAGTTGTTTACATCAAAAACTTCTGATGCTATGTAAGCCTCAGGACAAGTTTCTTGAATAATTTCGACCATACGCTTAAGGGCCTGTTCACAGAGGGTCGGATCAAGACTTTTTTCATAACGCATCGAAGAGTCTGTACGTACTCCCAAAGCTGCTGCCGTTTGACGGTTATTAGCTGCTTCGAAGTTGGCTGATTCTAGAAATATTTCAGTAGTGTCAGCAGCGATGCTACTTTCCTCGCCACCCATCACCCCTGCCAAAGCAACCGGTTTTTGGCCATCGGTAATTAATAAGTTTTGCTCAGTCAGTGTGTATTCTTTTTCATCTAATA
>JAQVLK010000015.1 GCA_028704165.1 Candidatus Altimarinota bacterium
TAATTTTTGAAAGTGTTTAGAGCAACTGAGCTAAAAGACAGCAAGGAGTACAGAGACTTTTTGGCGGCCTGCCCACTGGCTACTTTGCAGCAGAGTTTTTCGTGGGCGGATTTTCAAGGGCATGTTCCCGGCCGCGATAAAAGTTTTGCGCTGGCTGTACGTGATGAGAGTGAGAAGCTTGTGCTGACAGCCTTAGTCAACAAAATCAGTCTTCCCCTGGGACGTGCTTATTACTATATTCAACGAGGTCCACTCTTTGCGAACAATCTCAAAGATCACGAGCAAGCTGCCAGAGTTCTTTTCTCTGCACTTCAACAACGAGCCAAAAAAGATAAGGCTATTTTCCTTAGAATTGAGACTCCTTTCCAAGGATCAGAAAAGGATCTGCATCCTATTTTTGAGTTTTACAAAGCTCACGGTTTTCGTAAAGCTCACGCACATTTTTTCCCGGAACATACTTTGATGATTGACCTGACTAAGTCCGAAACTGAAATCTTGGCACAAATGAAACAAAAGGGCCGTTACAATATTCGTTTAGCAGAAAAAAAAGGAGTTGAGATTATCGAGAGTAAACAGCTGAGTGATGTTGAACACTTCTACAATCTGTTACGTGAAACCCTGCGTCGTGATAAATTCTCGGGACATAACGTGAAGTTTTATCGTGACATGCTGGAAGTTCTAGGTAAACAAAACTTGTGTAGTCTGTTCATGGCCAAATACGAAGACAGGATCTTGGCTGCTAACCTCGTCACCTTTTTCAAGGATACGGTTACCTATTACTATGGAGCTTCCAGTAACCAAGATCGCAACCTGATGGCGCCCTATCTCTTGCAGTGGAAGACTATCCAGTTAGCTAAACAGCGTGGCTATAAATACTACGACTTTTTGGGAATAGCCCCGGAAGGTGCAAGCAAGCATCCTTGGTTGGGGGTCACGGAATTTAAACTGAAGTTTGGTGGAGCAAGGGTTAGTTATCTGCCGGCGCAGGAGTTTGTGTATCATAAAGTCGCTTACTTTTTCTTGATCGCACTTAAGAAATTAAGGAACCTATTTTAATTTATGATATCAACTTCTAAAAAGGTTAGTGTTAAAATTGATCCTACAGTCTGCATGACTGGATTTATTCGTATCTTTTTAGGCCGTCCTGAGTATGGGGCGATTCGTAATGTGCGAACCAAGTTGGATGAGCAGACTGGTTTGCTTGAAGTTAGCACAGATCAAGTTACAAGAGAGGAATTGAGAGCTGCTTTGATTGCTGTGGGGCATAAGGTGGTGGATTAAAAGCAAGCTCTTTAATCATTATCTTCTTTAGTATAAACTGGAGCTGTCCTTTTTAACCAAAAACAAAATGTTGAAGAAAATTATCTGGACTCTTCTTGCTTTGACCCTACTCCTCTCTGCCTGTGGTAAGGGAACTTTCGATGTGACAGAAGACTCTGATAAAACCTTGGGAGGTCCGGTCTTGGAAAATATTCGTGCCGGGTTACCAGCTGGACTACCGCCAGGATTAGCTGTTTATGAAGGAGTGAATGCTGAGCAAGTTTATGTTGATACTGGTATCAATCTCGGGAAAGACTTCTTTTATACTTCTTCAGCAGAACCAAGTGTACTAGTCGATTTTTACCTAGATTCTTTACAAGCTGCCGGGTGGGAGCTCTTGTTGAAAAAGGATCAAACCAGCTATACCTCTCTCCAGTTCAAAAGAGACAAAACGCGTATCAATATTTCGGTTTTCGCTGAAGTTCCTGCTACTTATCCAGAGGAACTCGAACTGGCCGGTACTTTTGTGACTGTCATCTACGACTTCGAGACACCACCGGCACCATAAAGTTAAATATCAAAATCCAAAATCCAAGTGAATCCAGAATACCAAAAATCAAATCCAAACTTGATTGTCTCTCAGTGGCTTTTGTTTTATGGATTAATTGATTCCTTTGGCATTTGGATTTCTAATTAAAAGGATGTTTTCAAAAACAAACAAAGCTCCGGTTGATCACGTGATTGCTATTATCATCTTTGGCTTAACCATCTTTGGTTTGGTGATGATCAGTTCCGCGAGTGCTATCAATTCATTCCAGAACACGAAAGATGCTAGTGGGGTAGGAGTGACAGACTACTATGTCTGGAAACAATTCTTGTTTATCGTGGTTGCTTTCATTGTTTGGCCGATTGTGCAAAATATTAACTACAAAGTCTGGCGTAAACTGAGTTTTGGATTATTGCTTCTGAATATTGTGCTACTTGTCTTGGTCTTTGTTCCCGGACTGGGAACCAGTAGCGGGACGATCGCGCAAAGCTGGCTGTATCTTGGACCTTTTACCATTCAACCATCTGAGTTTGCGAAGCTGACATTGATTCTTTATTTGGCAGACTTCTTCACGCGCAAAGGCGCCAAGATAAAAAACTTCAAAGATGGATTTCTGCCTTTCTTGTTAGTGGTTGGCGTTATCTGCGGGCTGGTAGCTGCACAGCCGGATTTTGGTACGGTTATGATTATCGTTGTGATTGCAGCTTCTATGTATTTTGTGGCTGGGGCGGATCTGTCACACTTTTTATTTGGTGGAGCGATGGGGGTCTTTGGTATGGCCATTGTGATCCAAAACAAAACTTACATCCTGAATCGTTTTATAGCTTTCTTAAATCCTGAGAAAATTGATCCGTTGGTTACGGGATTTCATATCAGACAAGCTCTGATCGCGGTCGGCTCCGGTGGTTTTTGGGGGGAAGGCTTTGGTAATTCCAGACAAAAATTCGGATATCTACCTGAGGCTCAAGGGGACTCTATTTTTCCAGTGATGGCAGAAGAGCTGGGATTTTTAAGAGTTATATTATTATTGCTTGCTTTCTTTGTTTTGGCCTGGCGTGGTTTTCGTGTAGCAGAAAGCGCGCCTTGTAAGTATGGTAAACTGGTTGCGACTGGCATCGTGACCTGGATCGGATTTCAGGCTTTCATTAATATGGCAGTTAATCTATCATTGATGCCGACCACCGGTGTTCCTCTACCCTTTGTGAGTCAGGGAGGGTCGGCACTAGTCAGTCTGATCATCGGTGTCGCAATCTTACTTAATATCTCACGTTATACTCATGAAACTAGCACTCGTAGGAGGAGGAACTGGCGGTCATATTATCCCCGCGCTAGCCGTGGCCAAAGAACTACACGTAGGATCGGTTACCGCTACGGATAAACTTTTCTTTATCGGAGATAAGAGCAAGATGACCGAGCAGCTCGTAAGAGAAGCCGGTCTGAAGTTTTATTCTATTCCAAGCGGTAAGCTCCGTCGTTATTTTGCTTGGGAGACTTTTGGAGACTTCTTCAAAATCATTGCTGGTTTCTTCCGATCTCTATTTATTCTCATGCGAGAAAAACCGGATGTGCTTTTTAGTAAAGGAGGCTATGTCAGCGTTCCCGTAGCTATGACAGCTTGGGCTTTTAGAATTCCGGTCATAACTCACGAATCTGATCTGGTCCCCGGCTTGGCTACGCGCATCATTAGTAAATTTGCCAAAAAGGTCTGTGTGGCTTTCCGTGAAAGCGAGAAATATTTCCCCGGCAAAGCCGTGTTTACCGGAAATCCTGTTAGAAAAGAAATTCTGGCAGGAAATAAAAATATAGGCTATAAGCTTACCGGTTTTAGCGATAAGTTGCCCGTGCTCTTGGTTATGGGTGGAAGCCTCGGTGCCAAAAGTATCAATGAGGCTTTATTACAAATCTTACCGGAACTAAATAAATCAGTCCAAGTCGTTCATATCACCGGTAAACATGCTTTGGACTACAAACATCCCAATTACTTCTCAGCAGAATTCTTGGGCTCTGAATTGAAAGATATTTATGCGATCTCTGATTTGGTAGTAGCACGTGCCGGGGCCGGGACACTCTTTGAACTAGCGGCCGTAGCAAAGCCCAGTATCTTGATCCCACTCGGACCACCAGCCAGTCGTGGTGAGCAGATCAAGAATGCTGAAATATTTGCACAGCAAGGTGCTGCAGTTGTAATACCGCAGGCCGAAATTACTCCTGAACGTTTGTTGCAGGAGATTCATGACTTGCTCTCAGATCAGACGAAACGTATCGACTTAGCTCAGAAGATCAAAACTTTTGCCAATCCGAAGACTCTCCAGTTAATTATTAAACTTATCCAGGACGAGATGGAGGTGTTTTCTTTGTAATAAGCTAAGCAAAAGCCTTCTATGGCTTAGGTCAATCTATAATTGGTCTATCTGAGAAACGTTGTTAAGTTCTTCTTTGTGATTATTTCTCTTGAATAGATCCACAAAGTGGAGAATGTAAGTTATTCGATCACGGTTTATTGTTTCATTGTTTGGCTGTTCTGCAGATTGTGCTGAAGTTGTTAACAGAACTTGCTTTAAACTCTTTCCGCGTCCTAAGAAGCCAGGCTGTTGCACAGCTTCCAGGAAAGCTTGTAGCTCGACACCCGCAGCTTCAACAAGTGGAGTGATCTCGTCAATCTCTGCTGGACTTAATGCTAGGTTTCTTGACATAAGACATATGTTAAATGGAGATCATTATGCAGAGTATTTAGGCGAAAATCAAATAGTTTAGGTTTTTTACAAAGCAAAAGCAGCTTCAGAGATTGTAAACTTACTTACTCAGCTTACTTAGCTTACTACTTACCCAGCTTACTTTTCCTAAAGTGGCAACTTAACTAAAAAAGTACTTCCTTGCTGGAGAGTACTTTTTACTTCGATTTCGCCGTGTAAGATCTCGATGATCTGCTTCACAATGTAGAGCCCCATTCCATACCCCGCTCTCTTTTGCTTAGCTTGGGGAGAGCGGTAGAAAGTCTCAAAGATATGCGGGAGATCTTCCTTGCTGATGCCGATGCCGGTGTCAGTGACCGATAGTAGTAACCCGTGTTCTTTGTCGCGTCTTATTTCTACCGACACATAACCACGATCAGTATACTTGCAAGCATTCTCAACCAGATTCACAAGCAATTCATAAATACGATCCTCGTTGTCATAAATAAAAATCTCTCCGTCAATCTTGAGGCTGAGGGAGAGATCCGGGTTTGTTAGTTGAAATTTTTGAATAATAAAGCTGGCGAGTTTATTGAGATAGATCTTTTGAATCGCGAGCGGCTGAATATTATCGTCGTTTTGGCCGATATCATTCACAGTACCGACTAATTTGTTGACCTCTGCCAAAAGTTCCTTGATCAGTTGCTGTGAGGAAGGCTCATTGTTCCGGAGTGCTTGATCGAGTTGTCCTTTGATAATCGTAAGCGGAGTTTTTATTTTATGAAGAGTGGTGGCCCACTTCTTGGGGTCCAGATTGGTCGTAAATGGTATAATACCATCATCGTCCATAGGACCGTGATTAATGAAAGACTGTTACAATAGCACAGAGTTTTGGATTTGTCAAGAATGTAAAAAAAGAGTGTTTAGAGAACAGGTATAAAATTCAAATACAAAAAAATGAGGGGCGGGGCTGTAAATGTATTTCACATTCACAGACACCCGCTCCAAGTTTTCAGCCAGCCGTCAGATGAGATATAGAGTTTCGTGATGCCTGCCTTTTAATAAGAACTCCTTATTTTCTGGCAGATAAATGAATCCCTTTTCCTCCTCGAAGTTTAGGACAACACAGCCTCCAAGCCGTTCAATTTCTGACTTATTCAATGATCTCCTTAATGATGAGTAATACACCAATGGCATATTTCCCTTGCCTTCAAACTGAATCAGACAAGGTCCCATAACGCTTTCCTGAATTGGTCTGTGGTCTAGTCCGTATGCCAGACAGATCATTGTTACTGTTACCAATCCTAACACTGATGAAATGACAAAGTTTCTCATTCTAAATCTCCTTCTAAAAAAGTTAAATTTCTAGCTCAATTATGAGCCGTTGTCCTCGCTGAAACTGATAATGTCTTATCAGCTTAGGAGAGGATAACGAGCTACAAAAAAGGCTATGATCTAACTTAGGCTGGCTGTTAAGGTACGTAGTTAACCCGAACAAGAAATTCAAGCTAACTAACACTGGTATTATAACATAAAAATAATAAAAAGTCTAGAAAGAAAGGCCAGACCCTTAGTTCCCTAGCTTCTAGCTTTTAGTTCCCTAGCTTATAGCTTCTAGTCTAGTCCTTCTTCATAAAGATTTCTCTAGCTTTTGCTCCGTTGGCAGGTCCGATAACACCTTTTTCTTCCAAAATATCCAAGAGACGTGCGGCTCTGGCATAACCGACACTCAGTCTTCTTTGCAGCAGTGAAGCAGAAGCTTTGCCGGTTTCCAGGATGAGGGCAGTTGCTTCCTGTTCTAGGTCATCTTTGTTCTCGGAATCTTTGAGAACACCCATGCTGCCGGAGTTTGGTAAACCACGTGGGATCTCTTTTTTTTCAATAATTGAATCGTCGTATTCAGGTGGTGTGCTGAGCTTGATCTCACTGGTTATTCTCTTGATCTCATCGTTACTGACATAAACCCCTTGTAATCTAACAGGCTTATCAACGCCGGAATCAAGGAAAAGCATATCACCTTGGCCCAACAATTTCTCGGCTCCGACTGTATCTATGATAGTGCGGGAGTCAGTACCGGATGAAACTGTAAAGGCGACACGAGAGGGGATATTGGCCTTGATCAAGCCGGTGATAACATCCACCGAAGGTCTCTGGGTGGCGACGATCAAGTGTATACCAGTGGCACGAGCTAATTGTGCAATACGGCAAATACTGGCCTCAACCTCTTTGGGTGCCACCATCATGAGATCAGCCAGCTCATCAACTACGATCACAATGTAAGGAATTTTATCTTTAGTATTATTCTTATTGTAACCTGCAATATTTTGTTCGCGTGCTTCCTGGAAAAGTTTGTATCTCCTGTTCATCTCGCTCACAGCCCAACGCAAGGCCGCGACGGTTTTTTCAGGTTCAACGATCACAGGCGTAAGAAGGTGCGGTAGGTGATTGTAACTGTTTAACTCAACGCGTTTCGGATCAACGAGAATTAATTTCAAATCGTCTGGCGAATTTTGATAAAGAAAGCTTAATAAAATCGTGTTAATACAAACTGACTTTCCGGAACCGGTCGCACCGGCGATCAGGAGGTGTGGCATTCTCTTCAAATCCGAGACAGCCGGCTTACCACTTACATCACGTCCAAAAACAATTTTGAGATTAGATTTTTCTTTTTGGAAGTCCTCTGATTCTAAAATTTCACGTAAACCAACAATAGCTCTTTTCTTATTCGGAAGTTCAATACCGACTAAGGACTTGCCAGGGATCGGAGCTTCGATACGAATACTGCGAGCGGCTAGAGCCAGCGCTAGATCATTTTGCAGTGCGGTAATCTTGGAAAGCTTAATTCCATCGGCTGGCTTCAAGGTGTATTGAGTCACAGTTGGTCCCACATTGACTTCGCCCATCGTAACCTCTATCCCAAAGTTTGCTAAAGCTTCTTCAATCTTGGCAACGTTGCGAGCTATTTCCTTATCATCAGCCTCAATTGAAAATGAATTATCATCCAAGAGATCAAGTCCCGGAGGATTCCAGTTGCCTGAGCTGGCTTTGAATTTAGGTTGGAAGGAATTCTTCTTTTCTTCTTTCTCCATCGCTTTTTTAAGGATTTCAGCTGCACTTTCAGTTTTCTTTTCCACAACCGGTTTTTCTTCAACTACTTCTTTCTTGGTAATCCTTTTTAATTTACGACTCGCATCTCCTTGGTTGATGCGTACCTTGAGTTCGGGATTTTCCTCTCCTTGAAAAAGCCAAGTAAAAACCCCCAAAATCTTACTTAAAGAAAATTCAAAAGTAATCAGGAAACTAATGATTAAAAGCGAAATCAGAACTACCATAGCACCGGTATCTCCAAAGAAATGACGAAGGATTGAGTTCACGGTGAATCCCAAATAACCACCATTTTCACCACGCTGTGCAGCTTCGAGAATCTGTGGCATAGGTACGGACATGTGCATGATGCCTAGGATCGAAACAAAAGCGAGCGAGCTACCAAAGATCTTGGAGAAGGTTGCCACAAAAGAAGGTAGGGACAGGATTAAGATAGATAAGACAATCAAAATGATCGGCAAGACCCAAGCTCCCCAGCCAAAGAGGGCTGTCATCGCTGCCTTGAAGTATTCACCAAAAATACCGGCTTTGTTACTTAAGCTCAGGAAAAAAAGAATTGAAAAAAGAATCATTATCACCGAAGAAATCTCTCTGACGGTTTTCTTTTTGAGGTCCAATCTTGGGAGGGAACTATTTAATTCACTCAAGACACTGCTCCTATGAGTCAGTTTCCTGCGGCGAGTGGTTTTTCTTCTTGTTTTACGTCGAGCCATTGTTTGTGTTTTGATGTCAAAAGATTGAGAAGGAACAGGTAACCGAGCTTTATAGTAAAGCGAAGAAAGAAATTTGGCAAGAAGACAGAAGACAAACAGAGGCAGAACTATGATTACACAGATTTAATGATGGGCTATGATTGGAAGGCACCTTTCTTTGAAGTGTTTTTTTATAATCATAGTTTTCATTTAATCATCAGCCTAGGCGGAGGAGGAATCGGAAAGACAAAAAACAAGAACCATTCCGACCATTTTCTCCGCTTCTATTAAATCTTAATGTTTTCTTAATGTTTTTAAGCTACATTCAAGAAAGGGGGCTGCCCCAGAACTTTCCTACACCGCAAAACATTCTTGTGAAAGGGCTTAAGTAAGTTCCGCTTAAGAGGATAAATAAGGGAGCTTCCTACTTAAGTACTTATTTACTTAATTACTTAAGTACTTAAGTACTTTCCCCAACATTTGTCATAAATCCTTTCCTGTAGTAAACTTATGCTCGTAAGTTTTTAGCTTTAAAAAAAAGAAGATGGAAGATAATCAAAATACCGTACCAACACCAACCAATCCTACTCCTGAGCCAGTGCAAGAAGTAGCTCCCGTAGCACCTACTGAAGTAGTACATGAGGATCTGCCAACTGCTCCTGTAGTCGAGGCTACTCCTGCGACAGAGACTCCTGCGACAGCTACTGCCGACGAGCATGATATCCAACAAAATACGATGTTTGCTATTTTGGCCTACATTTCTTTCTTATGTTTTATTCCACTCTTTACCAAGAAAGACAGCGCTTTCGCACGGTTCCATGCCAAGCAAGGTTTCGTACTCTTCTTTATTAGCTTGGTCTTTGTGGTCATGATGACCGTGCTCAAAACAATCTCTCCTTGGACCCTCTGGCGCGTTTGGAACCTGATTTCCAATATCGGCTGGATTGCGATCCTAGTGATGTCAGCTATCGGAGTGATGCATGTCTTGCAAAAACATAGCAAAGAATTGCCTTTCATCGGACATCTAGCTGATCCTTTGACTGAGAAGTTCAAGCTCTAAATTTCATCCCAAGATGAATCTGAATGAAAACCTGAAGGAGCTTCTCACGAAGTCTCTCAGTTCTGCTTATCCCGAGCTTTCCTCTTACGAATTGAATTTTGAGCATCCAGCAGATTTGGCGCATGGCGATTTTGCTTGCAATGTGGCTTTGGCTCTTAGTAAAGAACTAAAACAGAATCCACGACAGATTGCGGAGAAAATTTTGGAAAATTTACCAAAGTCAAAGTTTATCAGTAAAGCAGAGATTGCCGGTCCGGGATTTATTAACTTCTTTTTGAGTCAGGAGTTTTTGAATGAGGAGCTAGCTGATATTTTGGATAAGGCTGGTAAGTATGGAATATCCAAGATCGGGAAAAAAGAGAAAGTTATCTTGGAATATTCTTCACCGAATACGAATAAGCCCCAACATGTTGGACATTTGAGAAATAATCTCTTAGGTTTGTCGTTAATCAAAATCTTGGAGGCTAATTCGTTTCAAGTAAAAACTGCTTGCGTCTTTAATGACCGTGGCATGGGTGTCTCAAAAGCGATGGTTGCTTATGAGGAGTTTGCTCAGGGTAAGACTCCAAAAAGTGAAAACAAGAAACCAGATCATTTTGTAGGCGATATGTACGTTATGTTTCAGCAAAAGCTGGCCGAGCATCCTGAGCTAGAGCAAGCAGTGAAGGAGAATCTAGAAAAATGGGAGGCGGGCGATAAAGCCACAATTGATTTATGGAAGAAAATGCGTGATTGGGTGCTAGAAGGATATCAGGAGACATATGCACGACTAGGCATCAAGTTTGATTTAGAGAATTTTGAAAGTGATATTTACATGAGAGGCAAAAAAATTGTAGAAGATGGACTGCAGCAAGGTGTTTTTTATAAGAAAGAGGATGGGTCAGTTTGGATTGATCTGCGAGATGAGGGTTTGGATGAAAAATTACTACTAAGAGGTAATGGGACTGCCGTTTATATGACTCAGGATCTCTATCTTACACTGGATCGTATAAAGAAAATCGGAGAGAGTAGAGTGGTCTTTGTCGTTGCTTCCGAACAGCTTTACCATTTCAAAGTACTCTTCTCAGTCTTTAAAAAATTAGGATTTAAGTGGGCGGACAAATGTTTCCATTTAGCCTATGGGATGGTTAATATGGAAGGAGCTAAGATTAAATCTCGTGAAGGGACCGTCTTGGATCTGGATAATCTGATGGATCAAATGCATGAACTTGCTTTCGCGGAAGTGCAAAAAAGATACGGCGATCTCTCACCGGAAGAAATGCATAAAATGGCAGAGAAAGTTGCTCAAGGAGCATTGCGCTATGGGATCCTCAAGGTTGATGCGATGCAAGATATTTGTTTTGATTTAAAAAGAGCAGTTACCTTCGAAGGTAACACCGGACCTTATCTCCAATATACTCACGCCCGTATTTGCCAGATCTTGAAACAGGAAACTTTTGATCCCAAAGCTTCTCTGGATTCTCTAAAAGAAACAGAAGAGGAGAACTTGCTACGTAAACTTTATCTCTATCCGGAAGTAGTCGAGGAAGCAGCTCAAAACTACAAGCCAAGCTTGATTGCGAATTATCTCTATGATTTGGCGACGGCTTTCAATACTTTTTATCACAAACATACGGTTTTGAAGGCGGACGAAGAGCTCAAAAAAGCACGTCTGAAATTAATCGCCGCCACGGCTCAGGTCTTGAAGAATGGCTTGGAACTGCTGAGTATTGAAGCGCCGGAGAGGATGTAATGCAGTGACTAAGTAAATCAGTACGTCCAGTCTCTCTGCACTTGACTTGATGGTATTTTTGGTGTATATTGATGTCCATTTTTAACATCAATTATATGAATTTTATTGACGAGACTCAAGAGTTAGCAGCGCCGGTTGTCGAAGAACGGTCCTCCTTGGATCCAGGAAGAGAGCAGATACAAGCGACTTGCAAAGAGACTATTAAAGTACTCTTACTGAGATTCAGAAACTTCCGTGATAAAAAGTATTTACATTGTGATGAGTCGTCTATTGAGCAGGCTCGATCTCTGAAAAATGAAGTGGATGCTCTGGTACAGAAGTTGGTATATGGTGATTGGAGAAAGATTTTTGAGCTGATAGATGGTAGTACCAGGTGTGAAACTCATCTAAGACTTGATTATAAACCAGATCAGAGGGGAAAATTGCATAGTTTGCAAGAACTTTCTCTTGCTCAAGAAGTATTAACCCAATTAGTCGAAAGCGGTGTTGTCAAAAGAAGTCCCAGCGCAGCAGTTGCATGTGTAAAAAATCTTTATGCTTCAGAACATCCTAGGCCAGGAAGTGAGGAAGGAGAAAAGGCTTTTAAGGCTTGGTTGCATGAGAGTGGTGTTTTCTTAGTAGCCGGCATGCGCGATCCTGCTACTATCATCAAAGCTTGTAGAAGAGTTTACGATTTCTGGCAGCAAGATGCAGATACGATGATACAATATAGAGACTTGTTCCAGAAATTCTTTAGTGAAAAAGTGGAACCTGCTCTCGCCCAGACTTTTGCTAAAATTAAAGCTCTAGTTAGTGAGAGTGTCGAAGTTCCTGGTTTTATTAAGGACATGTTACAGATTTCAGGGGCTAAATTAACGATGCTAGAGCTTGCCAAAGCTATCTATCGAGCTAAGCCAGAGCTTGCCAATCAAGTTATGGAGCTACTATCCACCGGTCATCCGGAGATCGAAATTCTGACCAAGATCCAAGAACTCAAAAGTTGGAGTGATTTCACTAGAACTCTGACTGTAAAATATCCGGAAGAGTTAAGGGACGTTGCTGCAAAGCTGGGTTATAAAAGAATGCCATATGCTTATACTGAGAAAGCAGACTGGATGGATCTGGGATTCAGATCTGACATGTTCTGGGACTGGCAAAGCTGGGAAAGGCTGTAATTTTGGATTTCTAAGAGAGCTTGTGCTATCCTAGCGGGTGTCTTTAATCTTTTTTGCTATGCATCCCAACGACAGACAATACTGCCAAGAACATACTTGGGCCAAATTGGAAGGAAGTATCGCTATCTGTGGTATTACCAAATACGCAGAGGAAATGTTGAATGACGTTGTTTATTCCGATTTGCCAAGAGTAGGCAAACAGTGTGAACAAGCTAAAGCTTGCGGGATTCTCGAATCGATCAAATCTGTTTCAGATGTCTATAGTCCTTTGAGTGGTGAAGTTGTGGAAGTGAACGATGATGTAGTTTCAGATCCAGCTTTTGTGAACAAAGATCCGATGGGAGCAGGGTGGCTTTTTAAGCTGAAGCCCAGTAACTTGGATGAAGTCAAAAATCTACTTGATGCGGAGGCCTATGAAAAATTCTTGAAAGATGCCGCACAAGACTAAAAGTTCGCGGAGCATCTTTTTCGTTTCTCCCCAAAAGACAGTCCCTTGGAGCGTGACCGGCCGGGCTTGTGCTTTGAATTGTAAACATTGTAACAAACATTACCTGGGACACATGTTAACTTGGGGTGATGCGATTCCAGCAGGTACCAAGAGCATCCTTTTAAGTGGTGGTTCGAATATGGCAGGTGTCGTAGATCTAGAGCCTTACCAAGAACAAATTATTGAGCTTAAGCAAAAATATAAAATCAATGCGCATCTTGGCCTACTTACCTACTTACCAGCTTATTCTCTTAGCAGCTTACTCGACGTGGTGAGCTTCGACTTCCCGGCCTCCGAGCGCGTGATTCTTGAGGTTTATCATTTGGATAAGACCATGGCAGATTACATCCAAAGCTACCAACTGCTCAGTGAAATTTTACCGGTCGAAGTACATCTCACGGTTGGTCTGGAATTTGGCAAAGTGCAGGGTGAATTTGAAGTTTTGAAATTATTATCAGAGCTGGGAGTCAAACAACTGGTCTTGAATGTTTTCGTGCCGACGGCAGGAACGGCCATGGCCGAGCTCGCTGCTCCTCCGCTCTCAGATGTTGTGAAAGTTTTCGCCAAAGCTCGTGAACTTTTTAAAAAAGTTTCCTTGGGATGCATGCGTCCTGCTGGCAAGTACCGCGAAGCGCTTGACCTCGGTGCACTCGATTTGGGATTTGATATCATCGTGCAAGCAACCACAAAGGTACGAGAAGAAGCTCAGCAACGTGGTTTGGAAATCAAAGAGTTTGATGAATGTTGTGCTTTTTTGTTGGTGGAGGGGGGCTAGAAGCTAGAATCTAATAGTTCGGATCTTTCACTTGCACTTTGGGGTTCTTCGGGACTCGGGATTCGGTCAGCCAGTAGAGCCAGTTTAGCTAGTTTCTCTCTTCCCTCTACCCTAGACCCTGTTTCTAAATCAGTATCTTATTTAAGTGCTGCTATAATGTTGTGTTATGATGGAAGCGTTTATTTTTAGTACTTAAATTTATGAAGAAGATTTTGACGCTAGCTATGCTAGTACTTCTCACTTTATTACTTGCTGCATGTGATAGAAACATTATGGAGGAACTACCACTCTTCGAGGAACCTGACTACACGCATTCGATGGGCTTGGTAAACGACAAGATCTCGAAAAGTGCTAATATAGAAATCAGGCTACCCGACTCTGTAACGAAAATGGAAGCAACTGCCCTGATCTCATTTAGTCCGGAGATTGATGGTATTTGGGTAGAAAGTGATAGTGAGACTAGTGTGTTTTTTGATCCAACTGAGAAGTTAGAGATAGATAAATACTATAGCGTCACGCTGGATGCTCCGGATGGAGTAATAGGAAAGGATTTTCAAGTAGTTGATGATCCTAGAGTTCTGACCGTATTTCCTTTAGCTAATTCTGAAACTCATGAAGATTCTGAGATTACGATTATGTTCAATCGTCCAATAGTTCCTTTGACAACACTAGATGTACTGGGGGCAAAAGAAATTCTAGCTGATGTCTACCCTGAAACTCCAGGCAAATTCAAGTGGATCGGAACTCATACTTTGCAGTTCATACCTGATGATGCTCTGGATACTTCTTCCAATTACACAGTTAAAGTCCACTCTGGGAATACCTCGGTAGAAGGATTACCAGTCGAGGAATTTGAGCAGCATTTCACGACGCGCAAATTGCGTTATGAGCACCTTAGCGATGGAACAACTCTTTACAATGAACCGATACGTGTACAATTCAATCAGGATGTGGACTTAGATAGAACTGTATCCGAAATGACTCTTAGGAAGGGCGCCACTGAAGATAGTCCAGCAGAAGAGATCGATTTTATCGCAGAATACGGTACTCGTCTCTCCTACAATGCTGAATCAGAAGAGTATGAGGAAGTTACTGATCAATCTACAATTTTAGTCTACAACAAACGTGACAGCCATGGTCGTGCTAAGTTCTGGGAATTTGAGGAAAATTATGATCTCGAAATTAACAAGGCTTATCCCAAGATAGGTGATATCGACCTAGGATTCAATAGGACTCACATTGATATTACTGGAGTTATTGAGAGTATAAGTGCTGAGGCTGATCGTAGTAATCATGTAAAACAAAGTTTCTTTGATCCTCAAGGTGAGTTAATAGTCAGGTTTTATGAAGAAATAGATCTAAAAGGAAGCAAGATTATAGCCAAGGGACTTGCCGGTATGGAGTATGGCGAAACATGTAAAGAGGAAGATGAAGATAGATGGACTTCTCACGGTGTAGATTGCGAAATAGTGCCTGACAAGAAAGAACTTAGGTTGAGATTTGATGAGAATAAGCTAGAGTACGGAGAACTTATCGAACTGAACTTTGAGAGTATAAAAAATATGGATGGTTTGAAATTGAATGTGGATTCAATTAGTAGGGAAATAGAGGTGATACCAGAGTTTGAAGTTTTGAGAAGCATACCAGCTCAAAATGGAATCGATGCGAGCATCAAGGAATTAGTACTGTGTACTAACACTCCTTTAGTTAGACCTGCACAGGAAGATGCGAAGGAAAATATAGAGATGAATCTAGACTATGAATTTCAGAGCTGGGATTATTCTAGACTTGTGCCAGAAGATCCTCATTCTTCATATAAATGTAATGCAGGAGAGTTTGAGACATATATTCGCTATGGGTTAATCCCGGAACAAGATTATGAATTGAAGCTGAATCTGACTGATCAATTTGAGAGACAACTTGAACTAAAAGTAAGTTTCCGTACAGAGACTATGGATAGCAGAGATCTAGCTTTCTACCATTTCCAAAAAAACTATAACGTGACGACACCTGACAAAACTGTATTGACCTATGCAGCTTTCAATATGAATTATGTTAATCTTGAGATTTGTGAGCTGAGCGCTGAAGATATGTTGAGATCTATGGAGAAGAAAAGTTATAATACATATCCAGTTTTTGGCGATTGCAAGCCAATTGCTAGTGATAACCTTGAGCTTGAGGAAAAATATTGGGTGAAAAACTACTTTAAGGTTGATTTGAAGAACTATATTGGTGATGCTAAAGGACATTATGTGCTTTCCTTTTCTCATCCTGATTATAAAAAGAGTGTAGGGCATGGAGATAACATCACCTATGAACCTAGAATAGAAAGAAGTTATGTAACAGTTACAAATTTAAGTGTAGTAGAGAAGAAGATTGAATTGTGGGAGGATATCTATCAAGGAAAGGACTTGAATGATGATCAGAAGTCTGCGCTAAAGAATCTTTATTGGGTAACTAGGACTGATAATTTGGATCCTGTAGCTAATGCGAAGTTGGAATTCTTTAGTGGTGAGAAGCGTTATTCTGATCCACAAGACTTGCAGGCAGCAGGTTCATCCCAGACTGATGAAAATGGTATAGCTCTCCCTGAACTTGTGCAGAATCTGAGAGGAGTAGTTATTTCTACTGCTGATGACAGTGCGATTACTTCAGTCGGAGAGAGTAGGTTGGAAGGCTATGGATCGGCTTATGCTGCAGAAAAAATGTATTTTTACACTGATCGTCCAATTTATCGTCCAGGGCATGAGGTGCATATCAAGGGTTTATATAGAATTGGTTATGATGATAATTACGAGACATTAGCAGGAGAAAAAATAACCGTACAAGTTTTTGATAGTAAAAATGAGCAGATTGAGGAAGCAGAACTAGAAATAAGTCAGTTTGGAACTGTTAGTCTTGATTTGATCTTAGATCAGGAGGCAGCAACTGGCACATATAGTGTTAGTATAGCAGAATCTAGATATAGCAACGTAGGATATTTCGAAGTGGAAGAATATGTGCCAGCTCCTTTTAAACTAGAACTTAGTTCTGATAAGGAAGAATATATCTCTGGGGATACGGTTACACTTGATGTTGATGCAGATTATTATTTTGGTGTACCCCTAGAAGGGGGAACTGTTGAATATTCTATAGCCAGTCAAGAATATTATTTTGATAAATATCAGGACGAATATTTTAGATTTGGAACTGATTGGTATCGTTGTGATTACGATTGTAGCTACAATGATAGATTTGTACTGCGTGATAAGGTAGAACTAAACTCTGAAGGAAATGCTGAAATCAGTGAAAAACTTGATATGAATGCTCTGTTTGAGAATGCAGATGAGAGAAAGAGTAAGATATTTGTCTTTTATGTAACTGTTGAAAATAGTAAAGGACAAGCTGTTACAATGCAGAAGTCATTTGTGGTTCATAATGGAGAATTTTATCTCGGTCTGAACTCCTCAGACAGGTTTATTGCCAAAGATCAGGAATTTGAGCTGAAGGCGAAGTCCGTTGATGTAGATGGAATTGAAACAAAGGTTAAAGATATTGAGCTTACTATTAGTAAAATTGATTGGATCGAACATAAGAGAAAAGAGGTTGACGGAGGATATTACTATCGATGGGATGAAGAGTACACAGAGGTAGAAAAAATGACAATTACCACTAATAGTAATGGTAATTGGTCTAAAAAATTCAGCTTAGGCGAAGAAGGAAGGTATAAGGCTTCTCTGAAGGCTACTGATAGTCGGGGGAACTTAATCAGTAGTACATATGATTTATATGTGCACGGGCGTCGACAAGTCGGTGTAACGCCAAGTAATGATACTGATTTAGAACTTGTAACAAATAAGAAAGAACTTGCCTTTGGTGAGGAAGGGGAGATTGTTGTTCAGTCACCTTATGAGAAAGCTAAAGCATTGATAACTATCGAAAGAGGAGAAATCTTTGATTATGAGCTTGTAGATGTTGAACAAAGTATACTGGAATATACTTTCCCAGTTAAAACAGAGTATATTCCTAATATCTTTGTGACAGTGACCCTGCTTTCCAATGATCCAGAAATTAAATATGGCGAGGCACGTTTCGATATAGATGTTGATAAACGTGAACTTGATGTTGAGGTTACCGCAAATAAAGATGCTTACTTACCGGGGGAGGAAGTGGATTTGCAGTTTGAGGTGCGAGATGCTGATGGAAATCCAGTCGAAAGTGAACTGTCAATTGCGGTAGCTGATCTGAGCGTTCTGGCACTCAAGGGTAATCCCAAGAAAAACCCGGTTAGATTCTTTTTTCAAGGTTTCCCGCACACCATATCTACTTTGAGTAATATGAAGTCGCTACTTTACGAAGTGGATGTTCCTGATGGTACGAAGGGTGGAGGAGGAGCTGATCCTGAAGATCTAGCCAAGAAAAAAAGAGGAGTCTTTAAGGACACCGCTTTCTGGTATGCTGACCTGATCACTGATAGTGAGGGGCATGCTGAAACGAGTTTTGTGTTACCAGATAATCTGACGACCTGGCAGATAGAAACAGTTGGAATTACAAAAGATACCAAACTCGGTGTTAGTTATGACGAGTTCAAGGCTCGTAAAGAAATTATGTTAGTTCCACTCAAGCCACGTTTCACAGTACCTGGTGATATTTTCACAATTGGGGCTCGTATTTTCAATCAGAGTGGTGATAAGCAAAAGCTGACAGTAGATTTTGAGAGTGACACACTAGCATTTTTGAGTAGTAAATCTGAAAAGGTCAAGATAGATGATGCAGAAGTGGAGACTGTTTATTTCCGAGTTGGGGCTCCTAGTGACATGCAAAAAGGTACACACACCTTTACCTTATCTGCACATAATGATGATTACGAAGATACTGTAGAACAGGTAATTGATATTACTAGGAATGATACCTACGAATCGGTTGCTACAGCTGGCTATAGTAGCGAGGCTCTTACAACAGAATACATTTATTTGCCAGATAATATCATCAAGGATAAAGGTTATCTTCGAGTGAATACTAGCGCGACTCTCGCAGTTTTTCTCTCAGATGCACTCAATGAATTGATAGATTATCCTTATGGTTGTAGTGAGCAGATCTCGAGTAAACTGGGAGCGATTGCAGTTATCAAAAAAGGCTTAAACCTGGAAAACATTGGGGATAATTTCGTTTTGGATCAAGTAGAACTTGACGGTGAGAAGTATTCAGTTGATGAGGTAGTCAAAATGGGGCTGTCCAAAATATATGCTACTCAGAAAGAGAGTGGTGGTTTTGCATATTATGCTGATAGTGCAAGCGTCAACTATTATCTGACCTTGCATGTTATTAGCGTCTTAGAACAATTAAAAGATGCTGGTTATGCAGTTGATGAAAATGTGATGAAGAATGCGAAAAGATATTTGTCTAACTACCATGTTTCTATGGTATATATGTCTAAAAGCGAAGCAATCCTACTAGCAAATACTATCTCACAAATTGATAACCTAGGTATTCCCAGTAATGTTGTAAACTTGGTAAAAGGAGCGCTAAAAGATGATAAATTCCTGAATGAGCAGATAAGTAATAATGTTTTGGCTGAGTTGGCAATATTATTATCTAGAGAAGAGGATACTTTTGCTACTAGGAATAAAAATAAAATCTATGACATTCTGCAAAACAAAATAGAAATTGATGCTAGAGGTGTTTTTCTTTCTGTCAAAGGCGGTCGGATGTGGGAATATTATGAAAACAATGTAAAAAATACGGCTCTCTTACTAAAAGCATTGGTAACAGACGACAGAGATAATGAGCTTTTGGATAGGATCTTACGTTGGTTATTGAGTAGTCGTTACAAAGACGGTGCTTGGGGATCTACCAATAATAATCTTACGGTAATCGATGCCATGGTCGATTATATAAATTGGAAACAAGAGAATAAATCTGAATTTACTCTAGATGTTCTAAGAAATGATGAGAGTTGGGGAAGCTTTGAGTATCGTCCTGATAATATCTTAGCTCAGGATCAACTAGAAACTTCGCTGAAAGATCTGGATTGGGAGGTCTTGAATAAGATTGAATTTCAGAAGACTGACAAAAATGAACTTCAGAATAATCTCTATTATGACCTTGAACTAAAGTACTATTTGCCTATCGATCAGATCCCTCCCCGTGATGAAGGCTTTAGTATCCAGAGGAATTTTTATGCCATCGATGATGAAGAAATGGAAAACCCTGTTATCGAGGCTAAGGTGGGAGATGTCTTGCGTGGGCAAATTAAGGTGATCGTGCCTGAAGCTAGGGAATTTGTAGCTATAGAAGATTTTATCCCAGCTGGTCTAGAATTGGTGAATTTTAACCTGGATACCTCTGATAAATCATTGATCGCAGAAGATGCCGGACCAAAAGAACGTTGGTGGATAAATTGGAGATCTAATCGCAACTTTAATCCAAATGTAGTAGAGTACTATGACGATCGACTTTTCTTGTTTAAAGAGCATCTTTATCCGGGGGAATATGAATATGAGTATTATGCCAGAGTATTAATTCCAGGAGAGTTTCATCATTTGCCAGCTGTGGTAAGCGAGATGTATTTCCCTGAAAACTTTGGAAGAACCAGCGGGGATTATTTCGTAGTCAAAGAGTGAGCCTTATTCTTCTACAACTTCAATACTAATGGTTTCAGTCTGGCCAGATGCCTCTGCCCTGATTTGGTAGTTGCCAGCAGTGGAAGGTGCAAAGATTGTTTTTGGACCTTCTTCTAGTAATTCATTGTTGATATACCATTTAACTTCCTCTCGAGCCTTTAATAGTATTCGCATATCTTCTCCCAAAAGAAGTATGTCTCCATCGTGAGGATAAGAGATTAGGCTGTTCGAACTCATTTTCTGTTTCATGGACTCATAATCATCATCCGCCAAACCGTATTCTATGGAATTAGTTTGTTTGAATTCCTCTACAAGATCGAAGTTGAAAGGAGTGGCTTTGTTGTAGTCGGAGTTGATCAGTAAATTCATGACTTCGTTCCAGATTTTACCAGCGCCACTTTCTCCTGAGACATGGTCCATAGCAGTATCCTCGCCATTGCCTAGCCAGACTCCTACCAAAAAATCCGGCGTGTAACCAATTGTCCAACTATCATGATATTCCCGAGAAGTACCTGTTTTCACTGCGACATTTGTCTGTGAGAGGTTTAAGTTGCTTTTTAGTCCAAACTGTTCTACTCCGGTCTGACGATCTGAAAGTATTTTATTGATTAGTTGGATATACTCTTTGCTAGCAATTTGTTTGTCCTGCAAGAAATTAGTGTGGGTAGTAAGGTCAAAGTTCTGTCCGCTTTCATATACATTCAACGCTGTTAAAGAACCTTCTTTAGGAAAGATTGAGAAATAATATGCCAAGTTTAAGAGATCCATTTCTAATCCTCCTAATGCAATTCCCAATTGATAGTTTTCTAGGGGCTGAACGGGCTCGAATTCTAGATCTGTTAGAAGAAAATCGTAAAAGTCCTCCAAACCGACATACTCCAGTACTTTGACAGTAGGAACGTTCAGACTATTTGAGAGGGCGTAGTGCAGGCTGACTTCACCACGGTATTCATAATCGTAATTTTTGGGGTAAAAGGGGTAGCCTGTACCGATAATGTATTTATACTCTTTATCTTCAACTGTAGTATAAGGACGCAAGCCTTTTTCAAAACCTTTGAGATAAATAAAAGGTTTTACAGTAGAACCGATAGGTCTGGCTTTGATGGCCATATTAATCTGCTTCCCTGCTAGTTGACTACCTGGGTCTGGAGAACCTACCATGGCCAGTAGCTCGTTTTCTGGTAATTTGAG
The DNA here is from genome assembly GCA_028704165.1 of Candidatus Altimarinota bacterium. Classification (GTDB taxonomy): domain Bacteria; phylum Patescibacteriota; class Gracilibacteria; order RBG-16-42-10; family JAQVLK01; genus JAQVLK01. The sequence goes on from JAQVLK010000015.1 coordinate 21,278, forward strand.
TACCACTATAGCGCCGTTGGAGACATTCTTTTTTGCCAGTTTCAACAGATTAATTTCTAGAATCTCACGTATTTTATCGTTTAGCTCTTTATCAAAGGTTAATTGACAATCCTGATTACACTCTATGTCTAGAGAGCTTAGTTCGAATGACGTTGGATTGTGAAGATGATTCTGAAACTTCTCTTCTTTGGAACTTACCTCCGCCGGATTAATTTTTGTATCTAGCTCTACATCCAATTCAAATTTATCTATCAATTCTTGAGTTTTCTCCAGATTTTCTTTAGTAAAAGGATGATTTTCAGAAGGACTACTTATACTAGCTATAATTTGTAATGTCTCTGACGTTTCTAACTCATGACTGACCTTATCGAAGTAGAGATGGCTAGCTAACTCAACCCCCTGTATCTGGTTTCCCAAGTAAACAGAGTTTAAGTACATGTTGATTATTTCATCTTTGCTACTGTGCAATTCTAGAGAGATCGCATACCATGATTCTTTAAGCTTATTATACAGATTACGCTTGGTTTCCGTTTCCAAAAGTATCTTACTGATCTGTTGAGTTATAGTACTTGATGCTAAGTTGTGCTGTCCTGTGATATATCTGTACCCGGCACGGATGGTACTAAAGAGGTTTATGCCTGGATGGTAATAAAAATATTGATCTTCCTGCTTGAGCAATAATTCTTCTAGCTCATCAGGGAACTCGCTCACATAATCTGCATAGTAACCCGCCTCATTGGGTTCAATACTAATGATTTCAGCATTTCTGTCTGAAATTATGACCGATTCACGATTATGATACATTTCTTTCAGCTCGGCCGAGAATTTGGCAGTAATAGCAAAGAAAACTAAGCACGTGGTTGCTAGAATTATTAGAGTTGTGTAGATAATTTTCTTGCGCAAATTTTCAGCTTAGGAGTATAGGGCAGTGTGCATTATACAGTTAGCGCCTGTTTAAGAAAATCTCTGCGAGTTTTTACTCTAATTTCTCGCGAAAGGAGGAACGTCTTATGAAATGGCAAAATCTTGCCAGACTGTTTTTGTTCATACTAGTTCTCATAGAGAGCACTGTTTGGAGGACGTAATATCCCCCAAATTCCCCAAAAACGCCCTTTCCGTGGCTTGTATTACATCTTAATCTTTTCTTAATCTTTGTTTGCTACAATCTCGTCGTCAATCAAGTTCCTTGACATGACGGCTCGACCCTTCTACGCCCTGAAAGCTACGAAGGGTAAAAAATCGGCATGGATTTGGAAATCAAGTCTGTGTCGAACAAGTGTGAATTTTAGTGAATTGAAATAATTTGCTACAATTCCCTTGTTTAGTTTTTTAACTAGAAAGATTATGAAAAAAATACTAGCTGTGAGTTTGCTGGCAGTTTTGGTGCTGGCGGGGTGTGGGTATACTGCGCCGAAGCTGAATAGCGAAGGTGGGGAGGTGGTGGAGGATGAGATGTATGTTCCTACAGAAGAAGATGTAAAAAAATTCCATGAATCTAACCAAGATACACTTTGTACCTCTGAACCGTTTGTTAGTGCGATAGGTAGAGATATTTACCCTGTCAGTGATAAGTACAGTGGGTTGAAATTCTTGGGGCAGATTTTTACAGCTGCTGACTGTAATCAGGAGCGTTTACAAGAAGTATTCCCACCTAATTATTATTCTGGTATTAGAGTTGTACTTGAAAAAGATCCAAGTACTGAATTAATCAAGACATTTAAAGATGCAGAATTCTCTTGTTATGAAGATGTCTCTGATATTTCATGTAAGCAATGGTATATAAACGTGGACTACCAGCAATACAAACAGTCTAAGAATCAGATTATTGAAGGAGATCTTGAAAAAGTTTTAAGCTTAAAACCTTACTCTAATGAGTTCCTTAGAGATGATTGTGTAAACTGTGGTTAGGTTATCATGTTCTCTGGAGCCTAGAGTTTTCTAGATAAGTTTAGAAGATTCTTTGCTCCAGGGAATTCCTGTGAGAGTTTTTTAACCGTAGTTTCTTTCGGAAAGGAGAAACATTATGAACTGGCACAAATTTGCCACACTGTTTTTATTCACGCTCATTTTTATGGGCACTACCACTAACCTTTATGCTGTAGCTGATGATTTTCAGCTTCCGATGACTGGTTATGAAGCAGGCTCCTTTAATGAACGTGTTTTAGGGGCTTCGGGTAATCATCTTGGCGAAGATCATCAAGCCAGCCATTATGATCCCGTTTATGCAATAGCTGATGGTGTTGTTGTTTGGCGTCAATGGTTTGATGATTATGGGATGCTTCTAGTTATCGAGCATACTCTAATAGATAGTACAAAATATTGTTCTGTCTATGGGCACTTGTGTTCTCATTCTGGACATACTCCTGTGAGTTTAGGGAGTGTTGTACAGAAAGGTGATCATATTGCCTGTATCGGAGACGATGCTGAAAATGGTGATAATACAGAGCATCTTCATCTCGGTCTCAGACGTGCTGCACATCCTGGCTCTTGGGTCTACTATGGTTATGCTGGACATGGTGAGAACTATGATTACTCTGATGCTCAACATCGCAAACCTGGCTACGGCAAATTCACTGCCGCTTCAGCCTTCATCAACGGTATCGTGCTCTCAGACGGAGTGAACGTTCTGCGGCCTCATGGAGGTGGAGTTTTCTCGAACGGGACTCCATTGGAAGTCGACTTCGAAATCCAGAATCTTACCTCACACACGATCTACATTCAGGATCTCACTGTAGCCTTACACAAGACAGAGACCAGTAACGGGCACAGAGTTGGTGACCTGAAGAAAACAGGTCCCATTACTCTGAATCCGTATGGCCAGCCCGGAGATAGTTATGTGTATACCAACTATCTCTCTGATGCGAACTCAGTATCCTTACCCGTCACTCTCGGAGACTATTACGTTCGAGCGAAATATACTCTGAACGGCAACGATTGGATCGATATTCCGATCCACTTCAAAAACGCTCCGGAAATGAGTGAAACCACCGAGAACAGTGTACCATTGAGTGTGGAAGAGTATGCGGGAATTTTCTCGGATATCTCAGATAAGCACGAAATGTACTACTACATCGAACAACTTTACAATACCCCCAGCAGGAATGACTACTGGGGTGACTGGGTTGTAAGTGGTTATGGTAACGGCACTTTTGGACCGGATGACACCCTGACTCGTGGAGAAATCTGCACGATGATATGTCGTGCCAAAGGTCTTCCTTGGAATCCTGCCTGGAACGATGGTAGCTTCTCGGATGTGAACGGAAGTTCTCACAAAGAAGCTATCTATGCCTGCAAACACTACGGATACGTAAGTGGATATGGAGATGGTACTTTTGGACCGGGTGACAACATCACTCGCTCTCAAATATGCAAAATTCTGTCAAAAGCTTACGGATTCTCACCGGACACCCCTGACCCTGACCGGTTCTCTGACTGGGATGCGACTGATCCTGAACTTCAGGGCTATGTTGCTGCTATTGTCGAGAAATGCATCGTAGAAGGGTATCCAGATGGTAGGTTTGGAATGAACGATGATCTCAAACGGGGTCATGCCTGTAAATTCTTTAAGAACACCATGGATGCCTACAACAACGGTAGTACTAATTGTAACTAACAATTAGCCGCCAAAATTTTCACTGAACGCACTTGCCCTGTAACAGGGGCAGGTGCCTGAAAGGAGCCTATCAATGAAGCACTTAATCTTTCTGGGACTCATGACAGTCCTCATGCTGAGTGTAACTTGTCTGGCCGGAGTAGAATACTACAAAGATCCGACCGGATATGCGGAAGGAGCAGAGGTTGGCCTCAAGGTCTACATCCATGAACTTTCCGATGAACTGAGACTGAAAGTTCAGAAGAACGACGGAGAAGACTTCTGGGCTGATGGACGTATGCGGTTTTACCGTGACGGTCAACAAATCGATACGGTACTGTACTATGCCGGTGATTCTTATGTCGACACCGAAGTCCCATTGGACTTCACCACGGAAACACATGAGTTCCGTGCACGCGCAGATACCTTTGACGGATCCGGCAACCAGTTTTGGACCGGCACAGTTGATGTCTGGGGTGAATGGCAGCCTGAGCCTCCTTTATTAGTAGATCATCAGGCCGGAGATGAATTCGAGAACGAGATCTATGACGAGAACTCCTCCAACCCCGACATTCACATCGACGAAGGTTCCTGCATCGAAGTACTGGTGGACAGCGGTGACTTTGATCTGCACTCAGATGGATCAAATGTTGCCTACCGCTTCTGGCGTTCCCCGGAGCTGGATTTTGTGGATATAAACAGCTCCGTCTCGTGCGTCACTTTGCATAGTGAAGTCGATCCGGGCACTTATTACGTGACCGCCTACGCCGGCAACGGTGAAGGCAAGATCGACTCGGACACGATCGAAGTCGTGGTCTATGAACCTGTTCCTCCCACACCGACACCCATCCCTCCGACAGCTACTCCCACTCCTGTATGTTACAGTTTGGATCTGGCGCTTATCGCTTCGAAAGGCCCGACCGGTACAGGTAGGACGGAGCTGCATGTAGCTGATGGCAGTAACAGCTTTCAGACCTTTGTGACCCAGATGGGAACCGGTTTGGGATATGTAAATCCTGCCAATGGATTTCTGCAACTGGTGGATTTCGGTCTGGATGGAGACCTTGATCTGGCACTGATTGCTTCCAAGGGGCCAACCGGAACACAGCGTACTGAGTTGCACGTATTGAACGGGTCCAATGGTTACCAGAGTTTCGAGACTAACATGGGAACCGGACTGGGGTACGTTGATCCTGCCAATGGATTCCTGCAACTGGTGGATTACCGTATGGATGGAGACCTTGATCTGGCACTGATTGCTTCCAAGGGACCAACCGGAACACAGCGCACAGAGTTGCACGTATTGAACGGATCCAGTGGTTACCAGAGTTTCGAGACTAACATGGGAATCGGACTGGGGTACGTTGATCCTGCCAATGGATTTCTGCAACTGGTGGATTTCGGTCTGGATGGAGACCTTGATCTGGCACTCATTGCCTGCAAGGGACCGACCGGGACAGGAGGAACCGAGCTGCATGTGCTGAATGGATCTACCGGTTACCAGTACTTCGAAGCGCAGATGGGAACCGGACTCGGTTACGTCGATCCGGCTGATGCCTTCATTCAGCTTATCGACTGGGAGGATGATGGAGATCTCGATCTGGTCCTGATTATGGGAATTAATACCGGATCAGGGCACACAGAAATTCACGTCATCGATGGCTCCACCTCTTACCAAAGCTTCGAAGCACAGCTTTCCACTTGCATCGGACCCGTCGATCCTGCCAACGGATTCCTCCAACTCGTCCCCTTCTAAAATTCGAGCCGACATGAAACAATTTTGACACCAAGAACCCTATTCGCAACACGGATGGGGTTCTTTTTCGTAACTCGGAAATCGGGACTCGGAAGAGGGGGGCAGAACTATGATTTACCCGCCTTCGCTCTTCCAGAGCTTCGGACGGGCAGGCATGATTAAAAGATTACCTTGATTGGACAATCCGGATGCCTAGAAAGCCTATTCGGCACAATGACCATTCTAATCATAGTTTTCATTTAATCATCCGCCTAGGCGGATAATCATAGTTCCAGACTTTCCCTCGGCCATTTAACCATTCTATCCACTAAACCGTTCTGAATGTCTTTTCCCTATCCCCATTCAAAATTCATCATTCATAATTCAACATTCCTGTTTCTCTCCCCTAGACCCTAGTCCCTATTTTTAGGGAGCATTATTACGTGGAAATTGAGATCCGACAAGGTCAAAAAATGAAAAAAGATTTGCAAAAAACTTGAATTATTGTGAAAACATGCTATAATAGGAAACTGCTTTAACTGAAGCACTTTATGGCCCCAAATAACTTCGAAAATAAGTCTCCGGAAAAGAAGAGTTTCTTGTCTATGACGAGAGCTAAAATAAGTGATTGGTGGGAAGGAG
>JAQVLK010000056.1 GCA_028704165.1 Candidatus Altimarinota bacterium
AATGCGGAGTTTGTGCTTTGTGCTGAGCATGATCCGACATTCAAAAAAGTTCTCACGGAAGCTAATTTGGTGCTAGCTGATGGTATCGGTATCCTCTGGGCGGCCAAGTATCTTGGTTTAAAAAAGTGCAATCTTTTCACGCTCTTGCTTAGTTTGATGGCTATTATCTTGCGGCCGGCTTGGATCAGAACTGTACTGCCGGAAAAAGTTTCCGGCTCCGATTTGTTTTGGCCTCTACTAGAGCTTTGTTCTAAAGAAAAAAAGAAAGTTTTCTTACTAGGAGCGGCTCCCGGAGTGGCTGAAGTGGTTCAGCAAAAAGCTTTAGCGAAGTATCCGGACCTGCAAGTCGTAGGAACTTTTGCCGGTAGTCCCAAAGAGTCAGAGGAAAATGAAATTGTGACCATGATCAATGCGGCGGCGGCCGATCTCTTGCTGGTAGCATATAACTTCGCAGCGCAGGAAAAATGGATTCAGCGTAACTTGCAGAAGTTTGAGACGGTGAAATTAGCAATCGGAATTGGTGGTACTTTTGACTTCGTGGCCGGTACAAAAGCCATTGGGAAAACCAAGGCCGCCAAAAGAGCTCCCCTTTTCTTACGCAAGCTGGGACTGGAATCTTTCTGGAGACTCCTGACTCAACCTTACAGGTGGAGGAGGGTTTATAACGCGGTGGTGAGGTTTCCTGTTTTGGTGTACAAAAACAGAGGATAGAAGGCATAAAACTGAAGAATAGTGAAAGTGAAAGATTCTAGTCATCCCAAAGGGACCCCTTTGGGGCTAGTGACTTGCACTTACACTTTCACTATAACAAGGAAACAATGTAACCATTCCATGAAGTCGGCTAACTTACATATTCAAAAACAACTTACTTAAGTACTTATCCGCCTAGGCGGAACTTACTTACTGTTTGTAGTCTGTTCTTAGTTCTTCTTCTCCGCTTTCTTCAATCCTGCTACCTTCTTGGCTAGACCGGATTTCTTACGAGCAGCAGTATTTTTATGTAGGATATTCTTCTTGCAGGCCGTATCAATGCTTTTGTAGGCAGCTTTTAAGGCACTCTCGGCTTTCTCTAGGCTACCTTCTTTTACTGAATCCAAAACATTACGACTGCTGGTTTTGAGCTGGCTGCGGCTAGCATAGTTTCTAGCTTGTTTTTTGGCAGAACTACGTACTCTCTTTTTAGCTGACTTGATGATAGGCATGTGGTAAAAAACTTAATGAATTAATTGATGTTGAGGACTTCTTTTATAAGCTAACTAGCTAATTAACTAACTAGACTTGCAATTAGATTGCCAAATGATTATAATCAAGTCCTTTAGAAAGTCAAAATAAATACAAAAGTAAATCCTTCTTAAGAGTTGGGAGGCTGGTGCTTTTGCAATTTAAGTACTAGCAGATACCAAAGACCATCTCTTGACAGGAATAAATTATCATGGTATTATATACAGAAAGCTAGTTAAATTAAGAGCTATGGACCTGAGTCCAAAACAACAAATCAAGCAATTACTGGACCAATCGGAAGAAATTCTGTTGCTAACGCATGCCAATGTTGATGGTGATGCGCTTGGCTCGGTTTTGTCCCTTTATATGGTACTTAGCAAACTAGGAAAAAAAGTAACGGCTTTGGTGTCGGGACAGATTCCCAAGAACTACTCTTTTTTGCCAAATATTAACATTCTGAGTGAAGAGATTTCCGGTAGTAAGGATTTTATTATAAAGGTTGATTGTAGCAACGCTGAGGCTGATAAACTTAAATATAATCTTGAAGGTAACAAGATTAATATCGTAATTACTCCCAAAAAGGGTAATTTCCGGGAGGAAGATGTCAGTTTCGAACAGGGATCTCCCAAATTTGATCTGGTCTTTATCATGGATGCTTCCAATCCTGATCAAACCGGAGCTTTTTATCGTGAGAATGCCGATCTTTTTTATGAGACCCCAATTGTTAATATCGATCATCACATTACCAATGAATATTTTGGACGCGTAAACTGGGTCGATGTCACAGCTACTTCGACTTGTGAGATTGTATTATCTTTGATCGAGGCTTTGGATGAAAAGAAAACTTTGATGACTGCCGATATTGCTACTTGTCTCTTGAGTGGAGTGATTAGTGATACCGGTAGTTTCCAAAACGCCAACACTACTCCCAAGGCTTTCTCAGTCGCAGCCCAACTACTTGGAGCCGGTGCCAGACAACAAGAAATCGTAAAATATCTTTATAAGACACATGAACTTACGACTTTGAAATTGTGGGGACGTACCTTGTCACGTATCAACTACGATGCTGATAGTAAGATTGTTTGGTCGACTATTTATGCCAAAGACTTTGAAGAGACCGGAGCCAAAGAAAACGAAATTGCGGGACTTATCGACGAACTATTAAGTTCTGCTCCGAACGCTGAACTCGTACTGCTTTTGAAAGAAACCAGCGCTGGTGTCGTCCGCGGCAGTATGCGCTCTATTCGCAAGACCTTGGATGTAGCTCAAATGGCGGAGAAACTCTTTGCTGGCGGTGGACACAAACGTGCAGCTGGATTCTCTTATGCTGAAGCAGACCTGAACAAAGCTGAAGGAGAAGTTTTGCTTAAGATTAAGGATTACTTAAAAAATGAAGGCAAAAGTCTTGATATTGAATCAAAAGAAATTCCTCTGGTCCAAAATACCGAGAAATTAGTTCCTAAAATTGAAGTCTGGAACCAAGAATTAGCCAAGCAAAAAGAGGCTGGCAAGCAAGTAGAGGAGAAGGAGGAAACTAAAAGCTAGAAGCTAGGGAACTAGAAGCTAGGGAACTAGAAGCTAGGGAACTAGAAGCTAGGGAACTAGAAGCTAGGGAACTAGAAGCTAGGGAACTAGAAGCTAAGGGACTAAGGGAGATGATGATCCTTGAAATATCGTATAATCTAGTCTGCTCCTGTGCTCAAAAGTTGAGATTGGGGGCAGGCTAGGCTTAGAAAGGAGAATCATCATGAAAGGACTGTTGTTTTTTCCGCTTTTTGGCAGTATCGTTATGTTTATCCCTCTTTTATTGTTTATGCTTATGAGCATCGAACGCAAGTCAGAGAGAAAAAGAATCCTGGCCTTTGTGGCTGCCTTTGTGCTGGACGTGGCTGTTATCGTCACGTCTGGTTATTTCTTCTGGCAATGAGCCCAAGCCTGAAACTTGGAGCACTTTCGGAAATCCCGTCTGTGCTTCTTGTCTTTGCTTCTTAGTAACGCAATAATGAAATTTTGGCCATTCAAAGTCAGAGTGGGGCTTAAGCCCCACTCTGACTTTTTCCATCTTAATCTTTCCTTAATATTTGATTGTTAAAATAAGGGGAGGTAGGGTGGGGGGTGGTGGGCCCGCTTACTAATTAAAAAGTAGAAAACTAGAATATGAGTATTTCCAGTTCTCTAACCATTTAGCCATTCTGGCCATTTGTATTTTAAGTTCCCAGCATTCTTTCGAGTGCTTTCTTGGCCGCAGCTTTAATTTTTTCCTCAACCTGCACCCTATTAACCACCTTTCCTCTCACCAGCTCCTCCAAATTCCAGAGTAGGTGCTCGGGACTGATGCGATCCATATTGGCGCACATGCAGGTTTGTGCCTGAGAAAGGAGTGTTATTTCTTGATCTGGATGCTGCGTCCTCAGTCTGTTTACCAAATGCACTTCGGTGCCGACTGCCCACTTGGTACCAGCTGCCGCTTTTCCAATTTCCTTGATAATAAAGCTGGTTGAGCCCACTAGATCTGCATTCTCTGTAACTTCCTGCTCACATTCAGGGTGAGCGATAATGCGAAAACCTTGCTCTCTTAAATCTTCAACATCTTCTTTGGAAAAAGGGGTATGTACCGGACAAAAACCACCCCAAACAATTAATTTAGCTTCTCTTAGTTTATTTTCATCTTGTCCTACCGGTCCAAACATAGGATTCCAAAGATAAATTTCAGCCTCTTTAATGCCCAGTTTTTTACCCGTATAAGTTCCCAAGTTTTTATCCGGGAAAAAGAAGACTTTCTCAGTTTGCTTGTAAGCCCAACGCATAACTTGCTCGGCATTGCCCGAGGTGCAGACAATCCCATTATTTTCTCCGCAAAAAGATTTGAGGCTCGCGGCCGAGTTTACGTAAGTGATAGGTGTAAAGTCTTGAGCCAAGTTCAAAGCTTCTAGTTTTTCCCAAGCAGCAAGCACAGCACTAGGCTCAGCACTATCTGCTAGTGGACAGCCAGCTTCAATATCCGGCAGTGTGATGATTTGATCAGGACTTGCGAGAATATCGGCGGTCTCAGCCATGAAATGCACACCACAAAAGACGATGTAAGGAATCTCTTTATTTTCTGCACCGATCCGTGCTAGTGCCAACGAATCACCAACATGATCGGCCATTTCCCAGACTTCATCACGTTGATAGTGATGAGCCAGGATGAGGGCCTTGTCCTTGAGATCGGATTTAGCTTTGACAAGTCTCTGCTGAAGTTCAGCTGCTGCGAGATGTTGATAGTTCTCAGGAAGATTCATGATTTCGCTTAAGGCAAGCTTAGGGTATACTAGACTTGCTCTCGGGGCAACAAGGTTATATTACGCGCTGGTACAAGACCCGCGACTGGTATTCGAAACAAGGGAGCATGCTCCCTTGTCCAAAAAAACTAACAATTGACCAATGCAAAAAAAACAAATAATCCAAGGCACCAAAGTCGGTATCATCGGTATGGGACGTGTCGGTTCTTCACTGGCTTTTGCGCTGATGCAGTCGCAAGTTGTAAGTGAACTTACTTTGGTCGATAGAAGTTTTGCTAAAGCGGAAGGGGAAGCGTGGGATTTGAATCATGGGATGAGTTTTTCGGCTGGCATGCGTATCAAGGAGGGGAATTACAAAGACTTGAAAGATGCGAACTTTATCGTGATCACGGCCGGAGCCAAGCAGCAAGAAGGTGAGACGAGGCTGGATCTCTTACAAAGAAACATCAATATCTTGAAAGATATTTTCCCAAAAGTTTTGAAACACAATAAACAAGCCATCTTTATTCTAGTTAGCAATCCGGTCGATGTGCTGACCTATGCGGCGCTCAAGATTTCCGGGTTACCGAGAAATCAGGTGATTGGTAGTGGTACGACTCTCGACACCTCCCGTTTCCGCTTTCTATTGGGCCACTATTTCAAAGTTAATCCGAAGAATGTGCACGCCTATATTATTGGTGAACATGGTGACAGCGAAGTACCGGTCTTGAGTTCGGCTACCATTGCAGGAGTAAAACTGAAGAACTTCAAAGGCTATAACAAAAGAAAAGTTGACCAGCTCTTCAGGAAAACCAAAAATGCCGCCTACGAAGTTATCAGTCGCAAAGGAGCAACCAACTGGGCGATCGCCTTGGCTGTGACCGATATCATCCGCGCCATTGCCGGTAACAAGAAGCTAATTATGCCGGTTTCAACTTTACTGACCGGACAATACGGTATTCGTAACGTGGCTCTTAGTTTGCCGACCTTACTTGATGCTCATGGAGCCGGAGAAATTGTTTTGCAGGACCTCGATGGCGTGGAACTCTGGCAACTCAAAAACTCCGCGAAGGTTTTGAAGCAGGCCATACGAAATGCTGAATTATAAATTTTGAATTGTGGAATCATTCAGGATTTACAATTTCTGCACCAGTTTTAATAAGGTCCTGAGCGGGTCACCGGTGCCACCTTCTTGGCGATAGTGAGAATTTTTCTCTGCCCAAGCTGTACCGGCAATATCCAGATGGATCCAGTTTTTGGTCTTGCCGATAAATTCGCGTAAGAAAGCTGCTCCCATGATGGCGCCTGCTTTTTCGTTGCGACTCAAGTTAATCAAATCACTGATACTGCCCTTTACGGATTTCGCATAATCTTCATCGATCGGAAGTGGCCAAGCTTTCTCTCCGACTTCTTTGGCCGCTTTGAGGTAAGTCTCCACGAAACTTTCAGAATTTCCCATGACCGCAGTAATGTCTCGTCCCAAAGTTACTAAAGCGGCACCGGTTAAGGTTGCCACATCCAGCATGTATTCCGGTTTGTATTTTTTCTCGGCGTAAGCCAGTGCATCAGCCAAGATCAATCGTCCTTCAGCATCAGTATGAGTGATCTCGATGGTCTTGCCATTGTAAGCGCTGATGATGCTACCGGGCTTGGTAGCACGATCGCTGATAGCATTCTCGGCCAGCGGCAAAACTACGACCGTATAAACAGGAACGCGCAGACGTGCCATTAATTTCATAAGAGCCAAACTGGTGGCAGCTCCCGCCATATCTTGTTTCATGGTTTCAATATGTCCGGTAGGCTTCAAGTTTAAGCCTCCTGTATCGAAGGTAATACCCTTGCCTACAACGACAATCGGTTTCTTATTCTTGGCACTGGCCGGTTTGTATTCCAAAACAACAAGGTGCGGTTCGTGCACACTGCCTCTCCCAACTGCGATGATCGCTCCCATGCCCATCTTCTCAACTTGTTTGGCGGAGAAGTCGGTGACGCTGATGCTCTTGAATTCTTTGGCTAGCTTTTTGGCTTCATCTGCCAAGAAATTCGGAGTAATCGTGTGATCAGGATTGTTGACCAGATCACGTACATAGTAAACTTCTTCACAAATTTTCTGAGTATCTGCAATCAAATCCTGCTCTTTATTAGCGACACCGAGGAGACTTAATTTCTCTACCTTGTCAGATTTTTTGGAAAGATACATCTCGAACTTGTAAGTTCCCAAGAGGAAACCTTCCAGTGCAGGAGCAACTTCTAGACCGCTCAGGTCAAAACAGACATGTTTGCTCTTTTTAATCTGCTTGGCAACTTGTCCAAAAGCGCGTCTTAGGTTTTCACTACTTTTTTCCTGCTCATCACCCAAAGAGAGGATGATCACTTTGGCAGCAGTATCTTTGGCGGTATGTAAGGTCACGCTCTCACCGAGATCTTGATCGAAGCATGGATCCTTGAGTGCTTCATGG
>JAQVLK010000016.1:0-23813 GCA_028704165.1 Candidatus Altimarinota bacterium
ATGTACTTCCTTTTTGCCACAGTAAGGACAGAGGGGTATTTTTTGTCTCTGCATTGTAAAATGTGTGGTTAATGACTTAGTATAGCCTTTTACAGCTTGTCATTCCACACTATTTGGTACCAGTCCCTAATAAACTATTTATGCTTTTACGATACTAACTTTGTGAAACAAAAGTAGGCTGCAAAACATCCTTTGTTATCCCTCTTCTTGTTTTTACAAAAACATGAAAAAGTATTGGAGAGATTTTAAAATCAAAATGCTCACTTTGAATAAAATCATTTAATTTCTCTTCTAGGAAAGAGGCTAGTTGTTGAGGGTTAAATCTGGCTGTCTGATTTAGAAAGGTAACATAGTCTCGACTTATAACTGTATTCTTGAGATTTAGAAGAAGGGGAGATTTCTTCGTATTCATTTCCAAAGCAGCTGAGACGTCGTCTAGCAGTTCATCTCTGATTATTTTACATCTTCTACAGTGACTCTTATCCGGACCACGTCCCAAGTTGCCTGCGATGAATGTTTCAATTTCACTGGCCAATACATATTCAATTTCTTGTACTAGATTTTTCAACAATGCATGGTTTTCAATTCTGTCTTCAGGGTTATTCATTTTTAAAAAAATATCTTAAAAAATAGGTGCCTAGGCTACACTACTTAATGATCATAATCAAGTTCTTATTTCCCCAGATAAAACTTCCTCTTATTCTCATCAAATTTCTCAATCGCGTAGCGGAGCATAGTTCTCGGCATCTTCTTATAATACTTCCTTAAGAATTCCTCTTCTGTTTTTATGTCTCTCTTCCCAATCTCTCTGAGCATCCACCCGACGGCCTTGTGCATGAGGTCATGTTTATCTTGTAATAAAATCCCGGCTATTTTGAGAGTATCTGCAAAATCTTTATTGCGAATAAAAGTGAAAGTGCTGATCATGGCAATGCGACGTTCCCATAAATTCTTCGACTTAGCGAGCTCATAGAGGAGAGTGCGATCCTTATCTATCAGATATTCTCCTAGTAATTTATATGCTGACAGATCGACTAGATCCCAATTATTAATATAGGCAGTATGCTTTAAGTAAAAATCAATAATTTTTTTCTTTTCTTGTTGTTCTAACTTTGGATATTTATAAGTCAAAATCAATAAAGCCGTTAGTCTATCTTCGTGAATTTTGCTTTTTAAAAGTTTCGCAACTTCGTTTAAGGGAAGATCTCGGAATTCTTTGGCAATTTTGCGTTGCTCGGGGACGACAACTCCGATAAACACGTCTCCTTCACCATATTCACCTTTAGCTGTCTTAAAGAAACGAGTTAGGATCTGGGATTTCTCTTCGCTGGCGAGTTTCTTGAGTGCTTGCTGGACTTGTGAAGAAGACATGAAAGTAATTTTAGACTTAATAGATCCTTTATAAAGGCCCTCATGCATGGTATAATTAAAAGAATAAAAATAAAAATCATGTCAGTTGACAATTTCCAAGAGAAAGTAAGTTTTAGTCCTGAAAATATCTTACAATCTAATATTAGAAAGGTATTAGCAGGGATATTGATTGGGATGCATGTCTTGTCTCTTTCTACTCCTTTTTCAAAAGCTGATAATAAAGAAGTACCTACTCAAGAGTTTCTTGATAATTCCCAGTTAGAAAAAATGAATATTGAGGATAGAATGGTCTATCAAATGTTATTGAAATTTAACCGGAGTCCTGATAATAAAGAAAAAGAGCTTGTTCGTTGGAAAATTGGAAATTCTGACCATAAAGCCAAATGGATTGAGCCGGATGTTAAATATGGAAAGCGTAACTTCGACGTTATTGCATCAGAATACGACGTAAAGACGGAAAGGGTTACTGAGGTTCATACTCATCCAGTAGAGTTTGGGCCGCATGGAGTGGACGATATAGAGAGAGCCCTTCTGCTTGAATTTCTCTACTCTGGTAAGTTTATGACGCAAACTATTGATAAATCCGGTAATATTTGGACTTTGGAATTTGATAAAAATAATAAATATTTACAAGAGATCTTCAGATACTTTGAAAAAGAAGGATTATCTCCGGGAACTAACATATATAAAAATATAAAGAAATATTTGAAAATTAGGAATTCTCAGAAAGATAATCCTTTGAGCAGATTGGAACATGAACTTATAGAGATATATGCTGAAGAAGGGGGTCTTGCCGGAGGGAAGCAGACAGAAAAATCTAAGATAGATCTTATGGTTCTAAGAGAACTTTTTGGAATAGAGTTATCATGTGTTAAAGCAGAATAATACTTAAAGATTCGCTATATTCATCTTTGCTGGCGGTCATTTTGAACGTTTAAGACAATTTAATTTTAGCATTTGCTTGGATAAACTGGAAAATTAATAGAAACTTGCTAATATAAGGCAGCTTTCTTTCACGGAGGAGTCGCATACCTGCCCGTCCGCAACGAAGTGGAGGCGGGGTGGTCTATCGCCGTTAGGCGAGGAGATCCTAAAACTCAAAATATTCAACGTAAAGCCGTACAATACTTAAATCACGGAGGAGTCGCATAGTGGCCTAGTGCGCACGCTTGGAAAGCGTGTAGATGGGAAACCGTCTCGAGGGTTCAAATCCCTCCTCCTCCGCCACATCGTTTGGATTGAAGATTAAATGAACAGCATGTCCAATCTCACAGATCTGCCTAATATCGGGAAAGGGATAGCTGCCAAACTTGAGAGGATTGGTATTCCTACTAAGGAAGAATTTTTGAAGCGCGATCCTTATCAAGTTTATGAAGAACTGAAACTCAAGCTTGATCCGGGACTTTGTATTTGTGCTCTTGCTTCTTTGGTAGGTGCCAAGCAGGGGATTGTCTGGCATGCTATAATGGAGGAGGTCAAGGCGGAGGCGAAGAAAAGAAAAATATAATATTTAATTCTAAAAAAACATGAAACTTCTATCAAAAATGTTTGTAGTTGTGTTAGTAGTTCTCGTGCTACTAGTGGCTTTGGTCTACTTTTTTCAGAGAAATGGAAAAGTGGATGAAGATATTATCCCAGTAGTAAATCCTTATGAGTATGAGGAGGATGTTGAAATCGAGAAAAATAATTTAGATATCCGTGGAGAGTCTGAATTTACAACAACTGTCACGGGTTATTTGGAGGTTCTAAATGAAGAGTTATATGACCAAGAATGGGATTTTGCATATATTGCCATTAGTGGATTTGGAGAACCAAGTATTGAGTCTAAATTGGGTGATGAAAAACTTAATGAATCAGGACATATCTTGTTTAGATTGGGCTGTTTTGAAGAGGGGGAGATTATTGGTGAGAAGTATTATGATGATAGTGAAGATTATGTAGACGAAAAAACACTAGAAGCTTTACTTGATTCAAATTTAGATAATCAAGTGGATTTAGAATTGCAATTTGGTTATCACCTTGGGAGAGGGTGTGTTTGTTGCAATCTAGTACATAAGATTAGAGTAAAATAGTGCCTAGCAAAAAACTCATCATCGTTAACGACAGGATGCAAAAGAATTATCGTTACTACCTGACAGAAGCTGTCGGGCAGAATTTTGATCCTGATTTTCAACCTGAATTAAGTCCCCAGGAGATGCTGGAGCTGGGTGTTTTTGGTGGGAAATATATGACAGATTGTGAAGACGAGTTTCCAAAGAGTTGGTTTGAGAAGGCTAAGCTTTCTTCCGAGTTTCACAATCCCAAATTGAACTACTTCAAGGTGAATGCTTCTCAACCGCTGCAAGTTTGGAAAGACAAAGACTGGATTCATCCCGATGATCCGCGTGGTTGGTTCCAATGGTACTGTCGCTACTACTTGGGGCGTAGGAATCATGAGGAAGATCAAAGGCAGATCAAAAGATGGAAAGCGATCCGTAGGCATATAGGACAGCTTCGTAAAAATTGTCAGAAGGGCGATCAAGTTTGTAGACCTCGTCAAAGACAGGCCCTTTTGCATTGGGCCTATGATAGTAGAGAAATCTAGTTTGAAAGAAAAATAAGTTTTTTGGCGTACTAAGATTAGTAGGTCAAATTTTGTAATCTCGAGGGCTGCAAAATAGTGGCCCATTCAACTTAGTTGTATTTATAGTTTATGAAGATCATTCGCAAATTTAATCGTTTTGAACTCAAATATCTGCTTCCTCTCAAGCTTGCCGAGGAATTCAAGCAAGAGCTCAAGAAATATTTACTGCCGGATAATCGTGGTCAAAATGGTAAATATCCGATCAGTAGTCTCTACTACGATGCTCCTGATTATAGGTTTTATTGGGAGAAGATCGAGGGAATTAAATTCCGTCGTAAATTACGGATCAGACGTTATCTCGAGGATAAAGCATTTACTGGTGATTCTACCGTTTTCCTTGAGATCAAGCAGCGGGTTGATCGGGTTACACAGAAAAGGCGCTTACCGCTAAAATACCAAGAAGCTCTGGATTTTTGTAATCACGGCCTGCTGCCCGACTGTCAACAAAAAGATCGTGTGCTACTGGAAGAAATGGAAAGCATGCTGAAACTTTATAATCTCAAGCCGAGCGTGATTACCACTTATGACAGGCAAGCTTTTGTTGGGACTGATTATGATCTGGGACTGCGCATTACTTTTGATACGGATATTTGCTACAAGTTCCATGATCTTGATCTTGGCAAAGAAACTCTCGAGGGTTTTATGATTCCTCCAACTTTCACGATTATGGAAGTTAAGACCGATGAGCGTATTCCGTATTGGTTGAGTGAACTATTGGCAGCCTATAATCTTCGTCTGATTCGTGTCAGTAAGTATTGCCAAGGTTTGGAAGCAGCTTCGGTTTTGCCGAAATCTATATATCACATTTCTTAACCTAACTCTCATGGAAAATCTCACAGAAGCAATCAATAACCTGTTCCAAGTGCAGGATCTAACAGGCACCTTTTCGCTGCTAGATATTGTGCTGGGATTGAGTCTCAGTTTTATACTGACTGCCTTGATCGGGTTTATTTACAAGAAAACTCATAAAGGAACTTCCTATACTCAAAGTTACGTGCATACTCTGGTGCTGATGGGAATGGTGGTTTGTGTGATTATGTTGATCGTTGGTTCGAATATCGCGAGAGCTTTCTCACTGGTTGGAGCTCTTTCTATTATTCGTTTCCGTAATGCCGTCAAAGAAACTCGCGATGTCGGTTTCATCTTTTTTGCGATGGCAATTGGCATGGCGATGGGAACCAAATTTTATTTAATGGGTATTATCGCAACTGCCATTATTATCCTGGCGATCATGATCATGAGTCGTTTTGATTGGTATGCTAGGCCGGTAAAAAGTCAGATCTTAAAAATTCAGCTGAATAACAATCAAGATTTCGAGAATCTATTTGATGACCTTTTTGTAAAACACACTGACTCTTCGGAACTCATTAGTGTTGATTCTGTACGTTCAGGACTACTGACAGAATTGGTATATAGCGTGACACTCAAGCAAAAGATCAAGCGCCAAGAATTTATCAGTGCGGTTAAAAAATTGAATGGAAATCTCAACGTGAGTTTACTAACCGGTTATAACTCTACCGACTTATAGTATGAAACTTGTTTGGCGTAGAAATTATCGGCTTTTTGTTCTCGCAGCCTTACTTCTTTTTGTTTTATGCTACTTTGGGCAAAGCAGAATGATCGCTTACAATTTTGGCGAAGCTGGCGAGCTCGAAGTTCAGGGAAAGAACTACGATAATGAGATAGAACTTTTTGATGATACTCTCGTACATCAGATCGAAGTTGGCTTGAGTGCTGCGGAGTACGAGCAAATGGTCACGACCTATCAGGAACTGGGAGAAAAAGAATTTTTTAGGACCTATGTCATAATTGATGGCGTGATTGTTCCGGATGTAGGCGTACGCTTAAAGGGGAACCTGACTTTGCGTCAGACTTTGGGTGGCGAAATGGATGTTGGAGGACGTCCTGCAGGAGAAGACAAGGAAAGAGAACGTCCGGATTTTCAGCCACCAGAGGGATTCCAACTGCCTGAAGGGTTAGAACTTTCGGAAGGCATGGAGAGACCGGAGGGTTTTGGTCCTGGGGGGATGAGCGCTGATGGCAATGGAGACAATCCTCCTCTTTTGATCAAGTTTGATGAATTCACTGTTGGACAAACCTATCAAGGTCTGTCTGAAATGGCAGTGCGTATTGGTAGCGACAAAGCTTTATTAAATGAAGCGCTGGCTTTTTACTTACATCGTGAAGCCGGACAAGTCGTTCCTGAGACTGCTTATGCGGCTGTCTCACTGCCTGACAATGAGACCAGTCTATATCTGATCACCGAACATCCTGATGAGAATTATTTGAAAAAATATTTTAATGATAAAAACGGCATCCTATATAAAGTGGCTAACTTCACGGGTTTTGAATACTTGGGAGAAGATCCCACTCTCTATGCCGAGAAATATGAACAAAAGACTTCAGTCAATGATGACGATATGGTGCAGCTGATCAAATTCATGCGTTTTGTTTCAGAGTCCAGTGATGAAGAATTTGAGGAAGGACTTGCTGATTGGCTTGAATTAGATTCCTTTGTCCGCATGATGGCTTTGGATAATTTACTTTCCAATAATGATTCTTTTGTGGGCATGGGAAGTAATTATTACCTTTATTACAACAAAGAGACTGCTAAATTTACGATGCTTTCTTGGGATCAGAATCTGGCTATGGGGGGCATGGGCGGTGGGATGGGAAGAGAGGGAGGAGAAGATACCGAGAGTCGAGCAAAACGCGAAGAGATTATGCAGAAGTGGTTGGAAGAAGGAGGCTTTGGAGGGGAAGAGAATGCCGGTGATCAACAGAGAAAGGGTGGTATGCAAGGGAATACCAATACTCTCAAGGAGCGTTTCTTTGCTAACGAATATTTCTCTGAACTTTACAACGAAGAATACGCAAGACTTAAGCAAATGATCTTCACGGATGGACTAGCACTAGAAAAAACAGAGGAGCTTGCAGAAGTTTTTACGAGCTATAACAAAGAGCAGCAATTAATGGAACAAAGTGAGTATGATAGCGGCGTAGAGAAAATGAGGAACTTTATAACAAGTGCCGCTACTAAGTAAGAGCAGCTCCTTCCAGAAGAAAGAACTGCTCTTTTTGTGTTGAGACTAAAGCTTACTTGCATTCGCATTTATCCTTGCAAGCACAGAGGCCAAATAACATTACGACACCCGCAATGCCTACCAAGAGATAGACAATTGCTTCGACCGTAGGCCAAGTTCCTAGCAAGAGATTAACCAGATTCAGATTCTTGCCCATCAACATTCCGATCCCAACTAAGCCCCAGTTGATTGCTCCAACTACAACTAAGACACTGGTGAGAATACAAGTTCCTGCATTTTTCATGTTTTTTTGATTAGTTTTTTTATGTAAATTTATTAATTTCTTAGCAAGACTTGACCAATTTGGCGGATTTCTCAGTCTCTTGAATAATTTTAGCCATGGTCTCCACTACCAATACGGGATATTTGCCGACAGCTGTTTCCTCTGAAAGCATCACAGCATCCGAGCCATCCAAGACAGCATTGGCCACATCACTCACTTCAGCACGCTCAGGTGTTCTGTTGGATACCATTGAAAGCAACATTTCCGTAGCGGTAATATCGAACTTCTTGGCTGTTGCGCACTTCTTGATAATTAATTTCTGCTTGATAGGAACTTTCTCGATGGGCGTATTCTTACCAAGATCACCGCGCGCTACCATGATGCCATCACTGGCTTTGATCAGCTGATCGATATTTTGAAAACCTTTCTCATTTTCAATTTTTGCAATGATCTTAACATTCTTTTTATCAAGTTCTTTGCGGACACTGGCTATCTGACTTGCTGTTTCTGAGAATGAGACAGCTAGGTAATCGAAATCCAAAGTTTTGAGCCAAGGAATTTTCTTTGCTCCTTTGATATCAAAAAGAACTTTGCAGCCACCGAGTTTCTTGAGATGTTCCAGAATGCCTTCATAAAACTCGTGTGTGTTGTACTTGGTATTGATGCGAAAAATACTAACACCGGCAGCTGACATCCTCTTCAAAGTATAATAGTCACAGCAGGCTGGTCCGATAGTGGCGATGATTTTGGTTTTCATACTAGCGAGTTATAATTTTCTGATTCTCGATATCGTAGCATTCAGGAATCATGTCAGTAGGGAAGTTATAAGGCTCAATCTCTACGCAGTCCAAAGTTCCATTGCCGTCAGCTGCAATGATCCAACCAGTAGCTGTCTTTGCGGCAAAGAAATAACCTCCACCCGCATCGCCGTTCTTTGGACCTACGTATCCTTGAGCGAAATTCTCACGTGTCTCAGAGACTACGATTGCAAGTTCATTGAGATTCCAATCAGGATACTTGTTCTGGAAAGCGTTTTCTATGTCAGCTTGGCTGGCTCCGACCGGAATCACTTCTTCATCAGGTACACGAACTACGACTTCGGTGTTGCAGGCACCAAGAAGTAGGATAAATAGACTCAAAAGAAATATTTTCTTCATTTTAATTGTTTACTACTAGCTTGATTGTAGCACAATGACGATTAGACTGGGCAACAATATAGCAATATAACAATCTAACAATATTTTTTATTCTTCCCAGCGTGCGAATATTCCGCAGGGAAGTGTCAGTCCAGAAGAGCTAACAGGTAATCCCAAATCTCCACAACTCAAAGTTCCTTTATATTTCTTACCGATGGTAAGTCTTAGCATGTTTTCAATTACGGTGGGGGAGAAACCCGTAGTATAAGAGTTTACTATGAAGAAAAGTGGTTTTTCAGCAAGAATGGGGAGGCAAAGTTCTAGTAACTCATAAAGATTTTTTTCGAACTTCCAAGTTTCGCCGCTCGGACCACGTCCGTAGGAAGGTGGGTCCATGATGATCGCCTCGTATTTTCGTCCGCGGCGCTCCTCGCGTTTGACGAACTTGATCACGTCATCGGCTATGAAACGAACAGGTTTGTCACCCAGTCCGGAAAGTTCCAAATTTTCTTTGGCAACTCTGGTCATACCCTTAGAAGCATCAATATGACAAACACTGGCACCGGCTGCGGCGCAAGCAACGCTAGCTGCTCCGGTGTAGGCAAAAAGATTCAAGACATTAATGGGTCTCTTCGCTTTTTTGATTTTTCCCATCATAAAATCCCAATTCACGGCCTGTTCAGGAAAGATACCTGTGTGTTTAAAACCCATTGTTTTGACATAAAACTTCAGGTTCTTGTAGGAAACAGTCCAACGTTCCGGAAGGTCCTTGCGATATTCCCAATCACCGCCACCAAGATGACTGCGGTGATAATGCGCATCAGCTTTCTCCCAAAGTTCATGAGAGGTATTGTGGGGCCAGATTACCTGAGGATCAGGACGTCTCAGGAGATATTTACCCCAACGTTCCAACTTCTCGCCGTCGCCGGTATCAATTAATTCATAGTCTTTCCAATTTTCTGCAACGAGCATCTGTGGCTGATTTAATTACGTGCCAATTTTAGAGCCTAAAGTATAATGAGGGAAGGGGTAGGGAAAAAAGCTGAATCAGTGCAAGTGAAAGTTTCTAGTAACTAGTGACTCGCACTTACACTTTCACTCAATCTAATGGCTAGAATGGTTTAATGGTTATATTGTTCCCTTGGTTCTTAACAATACAGCTATATAACAATCTAACAATGTCTCTTGTCTCTTAACAATGTAACAATATTAACAATCTAACAATATCTTTTTTATTCTATCGCAGTTAAACAGTTCTTGTGTTAGAATTCTTTTTGTTGCCTAAGTTACTTAAGAAATAATTATGAAAGCAGCTCTTAAAAAAGGTTTAGGATTTGGTTTAACTTCTGGGGTGATTACTACTTTGGGACTTATTGTTGGTTTGCATTCCGGCACGCACTCTGAGCTAGTTGTGATCGGAGGTATCCTGACAATCGCCGTTGCAGATGCGATGTCAGATGCCTTAGGTGTACATATTTCGGAGGAATATGAAAACAAGAAAACTCATCGTGAAGTTTGGTATTCAACCTTTGCAACTTTCATCGTTAAATTTCTAGTGGCCCTAACCTTTGTAGTTCCTGTTCTCCTGGTTAGGCTGGATCTTGCTATCTGGATCAGTATTATCTGGGGACTTTCTTTGATAGGTATTTTGAGTTTTTTTATGGCGAAAAATCAAAAGGAAGCTGTGTGGCGCGTAGCGGGAGAACATCTTTTGATTGCTTGTCTGGTTATTTTCATCACGCATTACTTGGGAGAGTGGATTGGAATCACTTTTGGGGCTTAAATTCTTAGTTTAGCAAAAGAAGATTAAGAAAACATTAAGAGGGAAAGAGTATTCTTAATCTTTTCTTAATGTTTGGGTGTTATAATTGTGTTAGAATGGCGGTGGTTCCCCCGGGTGGGAGGGTAATATTCTTGTAAAAAATAGATTTTACTGTAATACTGAACTTATCTAACACTTCGAATCTTGCAAACTAAACCTTGGGAAAATAGCAAAGCTTCTCCCACGATCTGTATGGGTAAGTGTGCTTCTTACGATAAGGAAGAACTGGAATTTGAAGAAGAACCAGATGATAATGAGGATGACGATGAGTAGTGTCTTTATTTTTCATGGAGTAGGAGGATATCCTACGGAGAACTGGTTCCCGTGGATGAAGAATAGGGTAGAGGGGCTAGGCCTGCCCGCCGCCCGCCTGTCCGCCCGTGCCGGTACGGACGGGAATGACGTAGTCGGGCAGGCAGCTTTAGCGAAGGAGGTGTCTAGGGTTTTTGTGCCGCAGTTTCCGACACCAGAGGGACAGACTTTGCAGAATTGGTTAGAAGTTTTGGACAACTACCAAGAATATCTTGATGAAGACACGATTTTAATCGGTCATAGTCTTGGTGTCCCATTCACCCTGAATGTTCTGGAACGCTATCAGGCTAAGGCTGCTTTCTTGGTAGCTGGTTTCGTGGGGAAAGCTGGCAACGATTTTGATGAAAGTATGAAAACTTTTGCTCAGCGCGATTTTGACTGGGAGAAGATCAAAGCAAACTGCCCAAACTTCACAGTCTTCCATTCCGACAACGATCCTTATGTGCCGCTTGCGAAGGGTAGAGAAGTTGCCGAAAAACTCGGAGCTGATTTTGTTCTCATTCCTGGAGCCGGGCATTTCAATCAAGCTGCGGGTTATACGGAGTTTCCGGAGCTGCTGGAGAGGGTGAAGAAACTCTTTGTAAGTGGATAATTTAAAATTCAAAATTCAAAATTTCAGATCTTCTCCAACCTCTCCTCCGGTACCTCCACCCCAGCTTCTTCATAAACACCTCTCACGAGCGCTAGAATTTGCTGGCGCGTTCTGAGACCGGTTACTTTTTGCGAGGACTCATCCCCAAAATGGGAGCTGATGATTTGTTCGAAAGTTCCTCTCAAACTTGAGAGTTCTTTGGCTAATTCGAAGATTTCGGATTGCAGTCTATCCAAAGAAGCATCATTATTTTTGAGAGCTTCTGCTAATTCTTGGGCTACCAGCTCAAAACGTTGCTCCATTTGACGTACACGACTTTCCTGGACCAGTTGCTCCAGAGCGAGATTAGGATCGTTGTTTTCTCTAAATAATGTCTCAGCCCTACTAAAGAGATCGGTATTGGAAATCATGTTATCCAAAGCACCCAAGGCTTGCTCGATCTCAGGTTCCTGTTCACGAGATTTCTGCTCTGGTTTTTTCTTGCTGTGCTGGCGATAACTCTTTTCTTCCTCTTGCATATAGTTTATAGTGACTGCGCCCTTTAAATCTAGCACAAGATAGATATTTTCACGAGTAAAATTACTAAGAACTGATTACTAATTACCCTAATCAATTACTAAAATATAATGACAAATATCTACTTCGCATGTTTTTATCATTAGTTATTTGAATTTAGACATTGATTAGAAATTAGTGCAATTAGATATTAGAAATTTATCGTATCAGATTATGAAATATCACGAAGTCTTGGATTATCTGGAACGTATCTCGCAAATGCATGTTCCCCATTTTACGCAGCCTGAAATCGGTTTGCAGAGAATGTTGGAGTTTTTGCAGAGACTCGGGCATCCCCAAAAGGGAATGCGTGGTATAAATGTGGTTGGTACGAGTGGCAAAGGTTCGGTTACCAAGATGTTGGTAGCTGTACTGAGTGCTAGCGGTTTCAAGGTAGGCTCTACTTGCTCACCGGAATTCTTTGATTTACGCGAAAGAATTTTGCTGCAGAATAAAATGATTAAGCCCAAGGATTTTGCCTGGGCTTTCAATGAATTATGTCCCGTGCTTACAGAGATGGCTACTCTGAGCAAATACGGTATGCCAAGTTTCTACGAGATCACGACTGCTATGGCACTTTTGTACTTTAAGCAACAAAAATGTGATTATGTGGTCTTGGAGGCCTGCATGGGAGGTGCCTTTGATTGTACCAACGTTTTTTCAAAGCAGGAATTAGTGCTGGTGACTTCGATCGGAATCGATCATACCCAATATTTAGGAAAAACAATTCAGCAAATTGCGACTGAGAAGCTTGGTATTATCAAAAAAGGGACAAAAGTTTTGAGTTTGGAGCAGGGGACTAGCTTGAAACAGATTATGCAGAAAGAAGTACAAGCTAAAGGAGCAAATTTGGAGCTGTTCAAAAAATGTGTGCAAAAATCTCAAATATCATTCAAAAACAGTCAATTTGAGTCCGGAGGAGTAAAATATAAATTAAGATTAGTTGGCTTACATCAAATAAATAATGCCTTATTAGTACTAGCTGCGGCCCAGTATTTAGGCTTGAATAAAAAAGTTGTTCAACGAGCTTTGCGAAAAGTTAGCTTGCCGGGGCGTTTTCAGCTTCTTTCTCACCGTCCGAAAGTTATCTTGGATGTAGCGCATAACCCACAGAAGATGCAAGCGTTAGCAGAAACATTGGCTAGCCTAAGCTCTAAAAAGATTTATTTAATTTTTGGACAAATGGCTGACAAGGAGGTGGCAGCTACTCTCAAAAAGATTCTCCCACTGGTGAAAAAGGTTTACTTTACTCTTCCTCGGACACAAGGTCGCAAAGTAGCTGATTTTCAGGTCTATGCTAGCATTGCGAGAGCATTTAAAGTAAAATACTCCCTGTGTGAAAATCCTAAGAAAGCACTGATGCAGCTCAAAAAAGAGAGCAAAAGAGATAATCTAATCTGTGTAACCGGATCCTTCGCTATTGTGGCCGAAATTTTACACCCTAGACCCTAACAAGGGGGCATGCCCCCTTGCTCACTAACTAAAAAAATGTACGAACTCCAATTTGAAAACCCCAACGAATTCAAAAAGTTTTTACTGGAAATGAAAGTTGATGTGGCTGATGCGAATCTAATGGCTAGTAAAGGAACTTTCAGAGTCTATTTTATCAAGAATATTTCGGCTGCTTCAGCTTCTATCTTAAAACAAGAAGCACTTGCAAAGAATTGTGATTTGGCTATTCCGAAAGGTGCTTATCGTTTAGCCGGTAATTTTTCAGCTATCTTATTTGGAACGCTGGCTGCCTTGAATGATCTGCAGCGTAGTTTGGCTATGCAAAGTGCCGGTGATTTGAACAAACTTTCAGAAAATATCAGAGAATTGGTAAGAGATGAGAAGATGCTAGCTCCTGTGATGTTTGGGAAAATTGCTTTTGAGTGGAATAAACCTGTTTTAGCTACAACTTTTGAGTTAAGCAATTTTCTAAAAGAAAAGGATCAGAAATTTGATCTCAAAAAACTACAAGCAGAGGCTAAACAATTTGTAGAAAAAGGGGGAGAGATGATTGAGCTGAGTATTGTGGGTGAAGCGGAACTGGAGAAAAAAGACCGTGATAAATATTTGCTTGCAGCTGTACGTAAGTTAAAGGGGCTCAAGGTAGCCTTAGCAGTCAGAACACACAATCCGGAACTTACCGAAGCTGCTTTGAACTCGGGAGCAAGCTTTTTGAGTGATCCGGAAGGATTGACCGATCCTCGTATGTTGAAGCTCTTACTTGATACAAAAGTTCCTCTCTTGTTGGGATATGGAGGTGTGCGTCATGCTGAAGGATCTGCTTTGTTGCGTGTACATAACTTCTTTGCTGAAAAAGTTGCTTTACTGCGAGCTCAAGAGTTTGAGCAAATTATGCTGTGCTTACCTGCTGATATGCAGATCGAACAAGAGTTGGGAGCTTTTCGCTCGCTCAAATGTCCCTTGATGATAACATCTGCCAGCAAGAGAGATCTGGCAGCTAAGTTCCGTGATCTGCAATATCTTGAAAACGGAGCCAATTTACTGCGTGTCGCAAAAACCAAAGAGGGACTCGAGATATTTGAAGCTTATAAACAATTGCAGGATGGCAGATAAATTTAAATTGGTCTCAAATTTCAAGCCAACCGGGGATCAGCCCCAAGCTATTTTGGAATTGACCAAAGGGGTTAAGGATAAGTTACAACATCAAACCTTGTTGGGAGTGACTGGCTCCGGTAAGACTTTTACGGCTGCAAATATTATCGCCAACGTCAACAAACCAACGCTTGTCATTGCTCACAATAAAACCCTAGCGGCCCAGCTTTGTGCTGAGTTTCGTGAGTTTTTTCCTGAAAATGCGGTTGATTATTTTGTTTCGTACTATGACTACTATCAGCCGGAAGCATATTTGGCCCATACAGACACTTATATCGAGAAAGACTCTTCCATCAATGAAGAGATAGATACCTATAGGCACGCCGCTACCCGTGATTTGTTGACCCGTCGAGATGTCTTGATCGTCGCTTCGGTTTCTTGTATTTATGGTATCGGTTCTCCTGAAGAATATCGCAAAGTGGCTACCACGGTGCGCAAGGGAGATGTTTTGAAACGCCAAGATTTTCTGCGGTGCCTAACTGACATGCAGTATCAGCGCAACGATATCGCTTTCGGACGTGGCAAATTCCGAGTGAGGGGAGATGTGGTAGAAATTCATCCCTCCTATGAAGATCAGGCTTATCGTTTTGAGTTTTGGGGAGATGAAGTTGAGAAGATTGAACAAACAGATCCTGTTACGGGAGAAACTAGCTGTGAAATCACAGAAATTATCCTTTTTCCTGCCAAACATGCGGTTACTTCTCGAGAAAATTTATTGCGAGCCATGGAAGAAATCAAGGTTGACCTTGAGGAACGCGTCAAACAACTTCAACAGATTGGTAAAAATGTCGAAGCACAGCGCATTCGTCAGCGCACAGAGTACGATCTCGAAATGATGTTGGAAACCGGTTACTGTAATGGCATCGAGAACTATCAACGTTATCTGGCTGGTTCGAAACCCGGAGATCCACCTTTTACCCTGATGGATTTCTTCCCGGATGATTTCTTGCTCTTTATTGATGAATCTCATATGACGGTTCCTCAGATCGGAGCGATGTATGAGGGCAATAAGTCTCGTAAGAATTCTTTGGTAGAGTATGGATTTAGACTGCCATCTGCTCAGGACAACCGTCCCTTAAAGTTTGCCGAATTCGAAGAACGTGTCAAACAAGCAATCTATGTCTCAGCTACGCCTTCCGAGTACGAGCTGAAGAAATCAAAAGGAGTCGTGGTTGAGCAACTGATTCGTCCGACCGGACTACTTGATCCGGAAGTGGAGGTAAGGCCTACAGAACATCAAATTGATGATCTTTTGAATGAGATTCGGGTACGAGTCGAGAAGAACGAGCGTGTACTAATTACGACTCTGACGAAGAAAATGTCAGAGAAATTAGCGGATTATTTGGCTGAAGCCGGGATCAAAGTGCGTTACCTACATTCCGAAATAGATACCTTTGAAAGAATCGAGATCCTGCGCGATCTGCGTCTGGGAACGATCGATGTGATTGTTGGTATCAATCTGCTGCGTGAAGGACTGGATCTGCCGGAAGTTAGTCTGGTTGCCATCCTGGATGCTGACAAAGAAGGTTTTTTACGTTCGGAAGTGGCTCTGATTCAGACCATCGGACGTACGGCACGTCATGCTCAAGGAAGAGTCATCATGTATGCTGATAAAATTACCCGTTCGATGAAGGCTGCGATTGATGAAACCAACAGACGTCGAGGAGTTCAAGCTAGCTACAATAAGGAGCATGGTATTACTCCTCAAACTATTATTAAGAAGATCAGTGACATCGGTGGTGCCAAAAAGGATAAATCGAAAAGACTTGATATTAAGAAAGTTCCCAAGGATGAAGTGCTACATCTCATCTTGCAGTTAGAACAGCAGATGGACGAAGCTGCAGCCCAGATGGACTTTGAAAAAGCAGCTGACCTCAGGGATCAGATCGAAGAATTGGAGCTCAAGATTGGAAAGAAGTTGTTTTAAGAAAGCACCAGCCGCCAAGCCAGTGCTTTGCAAAATGATCAATCGTGTTTAACAAGAATAATCGACGTCACGAGTATATTTGCTAATTATCTCCATATCTTTAGGGGCTGGGTTAGTAGCTGCTCTTTTAGCTTTTTCAATGCGATTCATGGCAGCTTGGACATTTGGATCTTCACAACAAAAAACCTGCTCAATACCTTCTCTTGTCGTGTTTTCGCTTTCATTGGCATTTTCATTTGGAGTATTCATGATTTTGAGAAATTAGGTATTACTATATATAAATTTGCTTGTTGCTTTACTAACTCAAGTCTTTATTCTAGCGCTGAGAGCAGAGCTGTCAAATTTTCTTGTTTTCTGCGCTCTTCTTCAGTATCATTACGGCTGCAAGCATGTTTGTTCACCGCACCCCTGCCTGCCGGCAGGCCAGGCGCAAGGGGGTGCTCCTCCTTTCTGTCTTTTCTATACACTTTTCACTAACCACTTTTCTTCCATGACTCCCCAAGAACTACGCCGTAAATATATCGATTTTTTTGTTAAGAAAGGACATGTTGAGATCAAAAGTTCTTCTCTCATTCCTGAAAATGATCCGACTGTGCTTTTTACGACGGCTGGCATGCATCCTCTCGTGCCTTTCCTGATGGGAGAGGAACATCCGAGTGGCAAACGCTTAGTTAACGTGCAAAAATGTATTCGTACCCAAGATATTGATGAAGTAGGGGACGAGACTCATCTGACTTTCTTTGAAATGTTGGGGAACTGGTCCTTGGGAGACTATTTCAAACAGGAAGCGATCACCTGGAGTTTTGAATTTCTGACCAAGGAGCTTGAGATTCCTCTTGAGAAATTGGCAGTTTCAGTTTTTGCCGGAGATAAGGATGCTCCTTTTGATGAAGAAGCTTTCAATATTTGGAAGGGACTTGGAATTTCAGCAAAGAGAATCGCCAAGCTTTCAAAGAAAGATAACTGGTGGGGACCGGCTGGCAAAACCGGACCATGTGGTCCGGATACAGAAATGTTTTTCTGGGTAGGAGCTCAGAAAGCACCGGAAAATTTTGATCCGGAGGATAAAAACTGGGTTGAGATTTGGAATGATGTTTTTATGCAGTATTTTAAAAATGAACAGGGCGCATATCAAGTTTCTAAGCAGCAGAACGTTGATACCGGCATGGGACTTGAGAGAACATTGGCAGTTTTGACAGGTAAAAAGAGTGCCTATGAGACCGAGCTTTTTACGAAT
This sequence comes from Candidatus Altimarinota bacterium, assembly GCA_028704165.1. Classification (GTDB taxonomy): domain Bacteria; phylum Patescibacteriota; class Gracilibacteria; order RBG-16-42-10; family JAQVLK01; genus JAQVLK01. The sequence continues at coordinate 17,486 of JAQVLK010000016.1, forward strand.
ATCTTTGCCAAGATTACTGAACTTGCTACTCAGCCAGACTTGATAATTTCCAAACGAATCATAGCTGATCACCTGCGCGCCGCAGTCTTCATGCTGGCTGAACGTATCGGTCCTTCCAATGTTGATCAGGGCTATGTCTTGCGCCGTCTCCTGCGGCGCGCTATCCGTCATGGTAGAAAGTTGGGCATTGCAGGATCCTTTAGTCACAAGCTTGCTGCAGTTGTGATCGCGGATTACCGTGAGGCCTATCCCGAACTTTCTCAGCATAAAGATTTTATTATTGAACAGTTAGTGCAAGAAGAGGAGAAATTCTCCAAAACACTCGAGAAAGGCTTGAAAGAATTTGAAAAAGCATTGGAAAACTTGGGATTTCCTATAGTGTTTGAGGTTGGTAACGATGAATCTAAAAAAAAGGCTTTTGAGGACAATGAAAAAACTAAGAATATAATGCCCGGAACAACAGCTTTCCATCTTTACGACACTTATGGCTTTCCAATTGAGCTAACTCAAGAACTAGCAAGAGAGAGAGGAGTCGAAGTTGATTTAGAAGGGTTTGAAGAGGCTTTTGAAGCTCACCAAGAACTGTCACGTCAGGGAGCAGAGAAGAAGTTCAAAGGAGGCTTACAAGACCACTCTGAAGAAACAACAGCATTGCATACTGCTACGCACCTCTTGCATGCAGCACTGCGTCAGGTCCTTGGGGAACACGTCGAGCAACGTGGTAGTAATATCACGGCTGAACGTCTACGTTTTGATTTTTCTCATCCGGACAAGATGACAGCAGAGCAAATCGCCGAAGTTGAAAAACTTGTCAATGAAGCGATCGAGAAAGATCTACCGGTAACTTGTGAAACCATGACGGTTGAGCAAGCTAAAGCCAAGGGAGCCATGGGACTCTTTGAATCAAAGTACGGCGACCAAGTTAAAGTTTACTGTGTTGAAGGTTTTTCTAAGGAAATCTGTGGCGGTCCTCATGTTGAGCACACCGGACAGCTTGGACATTTCAAGATCAAGAAAGAAGAGAGTTCTTCGGCCGGGATTAGGAGGATTAAGGCGGTCTTGGAGAAATGATAATATAAGTGGAACAAGGGGGCATGCTCCCTTGTCTTGAACGTATATGCAAATTCAAAAAAAACTTTCACGGCAGCTTGCGAAAAAGAATCTCAAAGCTTTTTTGGTGACGAGTCCTGCCAATGTGCACTATCTGACTGGACATGATTTTGGGGGAGATGCTTTTTGTTTACTTTTTCAGAATAAGATTTATGTGCTGACGGATCGCAGGTATGAGAATGTGAAGCTTAGCGCTTGCGAGCTAGTCATTGTGAGGAAGAAACTTGCTTTAGAACTTAAAAATATTCTCGGAAAAATTAAAAAGCTTGCGGTTGAAGATAGTTTTACTTTGCGCCAAGTTAAGAAGCTAGGGAACTATAAGCTAATAGCTAAGGTAGGACTGATTGAAGAATTACGCATGCTTAAAAGTACGGATGAAATTAAAGAAATTACCAAAGCTTGCCAGTTGACGAAGGAGGCTTTCCGGATGATCGAGAAGAAACTTAAAGGTGGAATGACAGAAAGGCAAATTGCATGGGAGATGGAGAAGTTCGTGCGTGAGAGGGGAGCAGATGCTTTAGCCTTTACACCGATTGTGGCCAGTGGTGAAAATGGAGCCAAAGCACACGCCGTTTTGACGGATCGTAAACTTAAAGAAGGCGATTTAGTAACAATAGATTTTGGTGTAAAAGTGGCAGGCTACCATTCGGATATGACTAGGACTTATCAAATTGGCAAAATCTCAAAAAAACAAGCTGAAATTTTGTCACTTGTGAAGAGGGCTCAAAAGGAAGCTTTGAAAATTATTAAACCCGGTATTGAGTTAAGCAAAATAGATCAAGTTGCCAGAAAAGTTATAGAGCAGCCCGGTTATGCCAAATTTTTCAGTCATGCGACAGGGCATGGCATGGGTCTCGAAATTCACGAAGAACCTAGAATTAGTCTCAAGTCTCGCGGCAAAGTTCAGGCCGGTATGGTTTTTACAATTGAGCCGGGGATTTATCTGCCGGATTGTGGTGTACGCTGGGAGGATACGGTGTTGGTAAGGAAAAAGGGCTATAAGAAGCTAACTAGCTAATTAGCTAACTAGCCAGTTAATTGTTATAATTTACGTGTAGTCTTAATCTTTATTGTATGCCTGAAGAAAACGAGCAAATTTCCGAGGATTGTGTTTTTTGCAAGATCCTAAACGGTGAAATTGAAAGTAATCTGGTTTATTCTGATGAAGAAATTGTCGCTTTTAATGATATCAATCCCAAAGCGCCCATTCACATCCTGATTGTACCCCGTAAACATATTGAATCTGTGGCCGAGATGGAGAGGGGAGACGAGTTTATTGTAGGAAATATGATTAAAGTGGCTAAAATACTGGCTGAGGAGAATAGAATAGGCGAAAAAGGCTATAAATTATTGATTAATGTAGGTGAGGAAGGTGGGCAAGTCGTACCACATTTGCATCTACATCTTTTGGGCGGGAAGAAACTGAGGGAGTTTTAGATTCTAAATAGCAAATAAAAGCGCTAAAGGCTCTTCCGAAGGAGCCTGTTTTGTGGTATAATGGAATGATTATGTAATAAATAAAAATGTCTAGTCTTCTTGAGACAAAAAATCTGAAAGAGCTGGAGGCAGATTCCAGGAACTCTATAGCAGAGCTATTTTGGGGAGACGGGGGAACAGCAACCCGCTTCAGTTTTACCAAGAAAAAGCAAGAAGAGCAGCAAAGTGATGAAGAACGTGAACGTTTAGAGAGGGAACGCATTGAAGCTGAGCATAGAGGAAGAAATATGGAGCTTGAGCGCTTAGCTAGTCAGGCAGATGATGATTTTGGGTTCCGCACTGAAAATTCTCCACAACCACTGGATACTGAGTATTACAATAAAGAGCATGTGTCAGAGAATCTGCAGAAAGAGATGGAATATTGGGCGGCAACCGGAGAGATTGAAAGCAATACTGAACGTAGCAATGTCTTACAGGATATAGTCGACAAACTGACAAGTTTTAAAACCAAAGTTTATATCATAAATAAAGGGGAAGAGCCTCAAGCTTTTGTCTATCCTGACGGTTCAATTTTTATTTCTCAGTCACTGTTGAATAGATGTGTTTCGATTGATCAAGCTGCTGCTATTTTGGCTCACGAGATAGGTCATTTGGAACTGAAAACTTTTGAAAGAAAGCAAACTGGAGGAAGTCTCTCTGTTTCCTGGTTACATGAAGGGCTGAGTGATACATATATCTTAAATAAGTTATCTGCGGCTGGTTACAGCACAGAAGGATATAAAGTCCTGAAGAAAATCGGCAAACTTGATTCCAGAAGTATTCAGCATATGACACTGGCTACGCGTGCTACCATGCTAAATATCATACAGAATGTGCATGATTATGAAGGAAGCGAGAAGGGGACAAGCGCCTTACCAGTTAGTTTATACCGAGAGACCAAACCAAGTAATTTGGAAGTATTGCGTAATATTCTCGATGTGCAAGAGAATGAATTAGAATATGTCTCGGTAAATGCTTATGAAGAAATTATTAAAAAATTACATCCTAAGGATTTCAAAACCGCACTAGAGTGTTTCCCTAAGCGTGGTAATTACTCTTCTGAAAATCGTGATAACAAAATAAGATTATTACAACACATATTTCTTAGTGAACTCAGACATCGTATCAATTTGTTAAAGCACGAGAATGATGATGAACATATCTGGGATTTAACCATACAAAGCAATTTGTGGGAACTGGATGAACAAATTCCGGTAAGGGATATTATGTCTCCGGAAAGTCTTGCAATATTTCAAGCTGCTTCTCAAGAATTTATCACTAATGAAAAAGCTGAAGTTTCAAGTAAGGAACTGTTTTTTGGTGGCGACGTACCAATAGAATTAGATAAACTGGGGGTAAGTGCTGTGATGGCACGTTTTGTGGGGCATGACTTGTATAGTAGTGAACGTTTCCCGGAGAGTTTGCATGGATACCCTTTCACCGAAGATTCTTTGTTGGATTTTATCGCACTTTGTCAAAATGAAAAGAAGTGGGGCCAATTGGAGGATAGAAAAAAGGAGATCTTTGGGAATGTGCTCTTTCGGTATGTGAAGAGTGCTTGGCTTTTCGACAAGAGCTCAGATTTGGTTGATTTGGATCAGGAAACCAGTGATAAGATACTTGCCTTTTACCAAAAAGCTAAGGCACGAGGGATTACTCTCTCTGAAGAATATATTCCTGAGCCAGATCGCAGTTATGAGAAGCAAGAATATGGATCGGAGACTCTGTACATAAATCCTGAACGTTCCAACAAGGCAATTCAAATCATACGAGACTTTATAAGTCCCGAGAAAAAAGGTCCTGATTGGGAGAGAGTTAAACAGAATCTGTTAAGTATTATTTTAAGTCCATTTAGAGAGAGGGGAGGAAGTTATCCTAGACTAGATATCGAGGAAATACAGAAAGCCTTACAAGATACTTTGAAACGGTATCTTCCAAGCTACAGTGCCTATCACACAAATTTTGAGGAGAATGAGCAAATTCGGGCTAGAGTTGCCAGTATGGCAAAAGAAATCGTAATGGAAATATCCTTACCACCTGATGCTGTAGATCTTCGGAGAGTGTGGAGCGAGCTGACACAGGAGGCAGTAGCTCCGCAAGAAAATCTGGATTTTGTGAGGCGCTATATGTATTCAATCGTTGTAACTGGACTGTGGCAAAACACCGCCAGTCCGCAATTTTATCAGGAACTGGAGTACTGCTATCCCACAGACTATTCTGTAGGAACTAGCTCTTTAGCGGCTTTAGAGATTATTATTGCTCCCATGTTGCAACTAAGAGAGATTAATAATCCTGCTAAATTCTCCGAGATTCTACCCTTAGTTAAATATTTGTCAGTACAAGCAGAAGCTAGTCCTTGTACAAATTTGGATGAATTTTTGAAAAAAATAGAATCTTTGGGACAGCGCAGTTGGGGAGCTAACGAGCTCTTTGATTTTAATCTCAAAACTGTCATCTTGATGGGAAATCTGCGGAGATCTTTACATGAAATTCTGGAAAGACCCATCTCGGACGAGCAGTTGAGTACTCTACATACAATTATCCGAAAAGTTTTCCCAGATTCTCCGGAACGTAGAGAATGGCTCAGAGCACTGGATTTGAAGTTTTTTGATTCTGCTGAAGTTTCTGTAACAGCCAAGGTTGATCATCTCGTGCAAAACTTCGAATCTGTAGGCGCACATGGCATGCTAAAAGTGGCAGAGTTGATTAGCAACCCTGAGGATTATAACTATTTCTCTGAGAAAATGCTTGGCAAATTGGAGAATTTCTTATCAGGAGGTGGAATAGTGAGCGAGGCGGCGCTGGCCGATAATGTAACAGCAAGGCTTGGTGAGGAACTGAGTAGCTTTAAAATCTTGGTCAATTCCTGTACTGAGGATCCCGAGCAACAGAGAGAAATAACAAATCAACTTGCAGTAAAATGGTTGACTGTAAATTCTGGAGCTTTTGAAAAATCGAGTTTCGTAGGAAGAAGGCTGGTTGTTTATGAAAAAGAGGAGAACAAAGATGGTGTCTTTTGGCTCAGTCAAGCAGGTAATAAAGGATTTCGTACTGTAAGAGACATTGTTGATTATTTGCGTGAATTATCTCCCGTGCAACGTTTCGCACTGGCCTTGAAATCTCTCACAGACTCAGGAGGTGCACTGACAAGCCCAGAGGGCCGTAAGGAATTAGCTGAATTAGCTGTCGGTTCCTTGGAACTGAAGGACGATTTTATGAAAGCACTTTTCCAGGCTATCTGTCTGAGTTCTGATCCTGAACTACTGGCAGGACCTCTGGCACAGTTCTTTGCACCACTACTTTTCCGTGGGTATGATATGCAACAGATCGATCCAGCTAATGTTAAAGAGAGATTCAACAAAGAGAGATTCAGTGACTACTACAAAGAAATTAAAGCTCTGAACACAGATGAGCTAAACCGCATACTAAACTCTCGTACACGTCAAATCGTTGCATATGGTGAGAATTATCGTAAGGCGCCAGATGCCTTGCTTACTAAGTCTGTCCAAGAATCAGGAAGGCTTCATCAAGAAGTTTGCGATCAGATTAGTAGAATTGTCTCTGCTTCTGAAGCTGAGACGCCAGCGGCGGAATTAGAAAGTACAGAAACTGCTAGCGCTCAAATATCAAAGACCACTGAAGGACTGATCGAGGCTGGGGAGATGAATCCTCTCACAAATCGTGCTATGCAACTTGCGGTTCAACTTTTTCCCGAGCTGGAACCAGCAGTACGAGAGAGGAT
>JAQVLK010000016.1:23823-26203 GCA_028704165.1 Candidatus Altimarinota bacterium
TTGACTCCAATCCTACGATGAACAAACTGATTTTTTGGCATAATCTGATGGCTCTTAAAAAGAATGGTCAAGGAGAAATTAATAGAAAAGTATTAGATTCAATAGTTTCTGTTGACGACAGGGCTGGAGCTGGTAGTCTTTTCACTACGTATTTCGCGAAAATGGCGACTGAAAATGGAGCTCCGCGTGAAGTTGTGATCAAATTGTTGAGCCCAAATGCTATTAGGAGAATCAAGGATAGTTTTAAGACTTTGTACTTAGCTCTAGGACAGATTGAGAAGACTTCTAAAAACAAGCAAACCTTACGCAATGTTAAAAAAACCAAGGAGATACTCAGAATGACATACCTCTGGTGTCTAAAAGATGTGCGTGACCAGGCTTTCGACAAAGAAGATATCCAATTCAGAGGACAAGCAGAGAAGTTTAATGAACAATTGGGTTATAATGCGGTTTTGGTACCGGAGGTTTTACATAATAGTCAACGTCTTAAAGTGGAAGAGAGAGCCAAGGGGATAAAATTAACCAAATTTTTAGCTTCTCCCGAATATGATGCGTCTCAGAAAGAGGAAGTACAAAAAATAATCGCCAATTTCTATCGTTATCAGATGGATAACCCTATTTCCGAGAAAACATTTGCCGGAGTTCCTACTCGTAGCCAGATGGATGGTGAGTATCTCTTGCATTCAGATCCACATCAGGGAAATTTCTTGGTAAGTTTCGATGCAGAAAATCGTCCTCAAGTCTCAGTAATTGACCGTAATCTTTACATACGTCTTTCCGAGGCAGAAATGCGAGTTTTTAGACAACTACGTGAAGGTCAGACTGCGAGTTTCTTACGCAATTATGTTGCGGTTTTGGCTAAGAGAAACAAGAAAGGACTGTTAGAAAGGGCTGGAGTTTATACAAAACTATTAAGCGCCTTACCCAAGATCATTGCTAGTAAAGGAGATAAACTGGAGAGTATTATCGCAATTCAGGACAAACTGTCGACTTCTGGTGTAAAAATACCATACTGGTACGAATTAATGATCAGAAATGTTCAACTCCTGAATCAGGTGTAAAGCTAGAATAGTTGTTGATTTCCAATTGACAAACCCCCCATCTTTACCTAAACTTCTGTAGGTATCAATTTTAACTGTCTCAAATAGAAAGGAGGCCCATATGACTAAAGTAACCAGACAAGACAACGAGTCCGCAGAACGTATGATAGGACGTTTTCGTAAGGTAGTGATGCGCTACGGCGAGATGAAACGTGCCAAGAAAAAGGCTTTTCACCACAAAAAAGTAAGCAAGAAACAGGAGAAGGAAAAAGCTATTTATAGAGAAAAAGCTCGTGCTGAAGCTGCTCGTACCACTATCTAATTTTATGCAATGTTTAGAAGATTAGTGCCTTTTTTATTGGGGCTACTAGTTACCGTGCTTGCTTTTGCGTGGCTCTTGTTTGTTCCTGCCCGTTATGTGGAACTGGAAGTTTTGTTGTTGATTCTGATCTTGGTGGCGGCGATTTTGGTTTATGCGAATCGTAGAACCTATTATCGTAAACTCAAGTTCATGGATCCTGACAATGAACTGATGCGAGAACTGGAAGAACTTGCTCCGGGTACCTATCATCATAGTCTGCAAATCTTTGCTTTGGCCTTGCATGCTGCGCGCCAATTCACAGAAATCGATCTTTTGGATCTAAAACTGGGATGTTTCTTGCATGATATCGGCAAGTTGAAAAGGGCTGAGTATTTTACGGAGAATCAATTTGCAGATAAGGACAAGTTTGATGATAAACACTTGGAACGTAGTCGGGAGATTATCTTGAGTCACAGTAAGGATGGCATAGAGATGGCGAAGAAGTACAGAGTTCCCAAAGACATCTGGCAATTTATCGAAACGCATCATGGTACTTCCTTGACGGGTTTTTATTACAAATTAAAAGAGCAAGAAGCCGCTCTGGAAGAGGAAAATTATCGTTATCCGGGTCCCAAGCCCAAAACTCTGGCAGCTGCCATCTTGATGTTAGCTGACTCATGTGAGGCTGCGGCTAGATCCAGGCAGGATCAAGATTTTGAGCAGATTATCGGCGAGGTGCTGGCTGAGAAAGAGAATGACGGTCAATTGGAGGAAGTTTCTGATTTAACAGTTGAGAAGCTAGAGAAAATCAAAGAATCTTTTCTGGAAGTTCTCAACTATATTTATCATAAACGTGTTAAGCGTGCCGATCAGAACAAGTAGCCTAGCTTAAAAAAGCATGCTAACTATCGTCAATAGCTACGGTTTGAGAGGAGTGAGCTTTCAGCCTTTTTACAAGATTGATAGAATCGCTAAAAAGATTGTTCCCCAAGCTCGTCCTGGTCAGCTCATTTTGCATTTTGTCTCAGATCAGAAGATT
>JAQVLK010000017.1 GCA_028704165.1 Candidatus Altimarinota bacterium
CTGGGAAAAGTTTGCCTTGCAATCCTTGAATAATTCTCTTTTCTTTGAAGTAGGCCAAGACTAGGTAGTCAGGGTCAGAGAAGGGGATATCATCAAACAAACTTAACTCTTTGGCATATTTACTAAGAAGATTCTCGTAATGCTGCTTGATCGCAGCTCTGTTCTGCGTCGTGTCTTGTGAAAGAGGAATAGCCAAAACAGCTTGTGGCACAAGGAACAAGCTTAAAGTGATGCTCAAAATGACAAATCTCAAACTACGCATTGTATTTTTGTTTGCATAGTCCATTTTAGCGTATACCCCAAATAATGCCAATATCCTTAATTGCCAGATATTAATTACCTATAATACTTTATAAAGTTCTCAAGAAATCTTGAATGTCATCTGAATTGCCAATAACCTCGATATCTACACCCTGCATAGATGATTTTTTAAATGCCAGCATTTTTTTCTCTGGTGCAGTTGAGAAATATATTAATCTAAATAAATCTGGGCGTTGTTTTATCATATCCAGACATCTTTTAGACATATTATTTACAGGAATTCTGTTGAGCCGCATCGCCGGTGTTATAGAATCAAGGAAATCATAAACAGGCAAGATTCTCAGATGACCTTTTTGCGCTACAGCTTGCAAGGATTTTTTATAAAATATTTTAACTTGTTCAGGATCCCAAGCATAAGTAGGCAATGAATTATTAGCTGACCAGACTTCTTCAAACTTACCAAGAGATTTAAGATCAACATCATAAAAGTCTTGTGCAATAGCTTGATCCGAGTTTCCGCTGGTATCAGCATTCAAGAGTGGCTCAATGTTGGTTATTTTACAGTCAATATTTTTTGCCTTCAGACTATCTTTAATAGGAGCTAGACCGCCGCCTATCATTAATAAAGATTTGCCATGCAATAACGTTTGTAGTTTTTTGTCGTCAATTCCCAAGAGAGTTTGATAATTCTTGAGATTTCTAGAAGCAGCCTCTGGTTTACTTAACATATATTCGGAAAATACTTGCATACTACGATTTTGACTCTTACTCATCTCTTTATAAAAATAATTGAGTATATTGTCTCGATCTTTATTGTCTTCTAACATGTTTTCTAGTTCCAGAACACAAGAATTAAAACAACGACGATATTTATGGTGTTCCAAAATGGTCAAAATCTCTGGATATGCTCCTCTCTTTGCTAGTTCGGCAGTTAATTTAGGAGCAAATTCCGGTTGATGGATAGCCAATTCCAAGAGTTTCTTGCTATCAAAATACATCGGAGAACCTAACATCAGTATCTCAAGTGCTTCTGTATCTTCTGGGAATTTAAATCTCTTCTCAGCCTCTTTTTTGGATATCTCTTGGGGACGGGTAGCTATGATTGCTTGCCAAATATTCGTTCTTTCTTCTTGGCTGAAATCCAAATATCCATGACTTTCCTGAACCGAGGTCGGATGATCCATAATCTTACTAGAATTATCCTTGCTTAGCTCCTTTTTTCTCCTGAGCTTTGGCTAGAACTTCAATGGTCTTATCTTTAAGTTTCCTGCCAGTTTCTCCAGTAACTTCTTTGGCAGCTGTCTTGAATAATGAAACAAAATTTTTGACATTTTTCTTTAAATTTTCTTGGTTCTCAGCAAGTTTGGCAGCATCAATCTCAGGAGTTTTGATATCTTCGGCAGGATCATGGAAGTCTTCCTGTCCAGGAGCAGAAAATACCTCTCCTTCTTGCAAAATCTGACCTTCTTCAACTGGGCCGGTGTGCACAATACGCTTCATGACTGTTTGTGGGCCGGGTTCTGGATTAGTTGGCTTATTTTTTGTTCTTTGCTCAACTGTCTTGTGCATTTTAGTGCTCTTCTTAGTTGTCAAAGCATATTCTTTTTTTAGCAGCTCTAGACGGAAATCGTCGAGATTGATGTCGGGGTTTCGGACGTAAACAGAGATAACTTGTGAGCCAAGACTGATGGCTTTATCGAAACTGGCTTTCTGAATCAGGTCTTCAACCAAATCAGAGATCTCTATATCAAGATCGTGTTTTTTGAATTCTTCTAATCTTAGACTAAGTCTGTTAAGCAATTTAAAATCTTTAATGATCTTACTAAATTCCAGATTAAGATTCTCGAAATTCTCAGCCTTCTTGAGTCTATCAGCTATCTCTGTTGATATTTCACTGGCTTTTTCAAATTCTAATTTCCCTTGTCTCAAAGCATGACTTAATTCAAGCTTTACAGCACAGGCAATATCTATACGTCTTCTAAGTAAATTATTTTGTGGCATGGTCTTCTTTTTCGATAATTAATTTTAGAATTAATTCGTTTGAGTTGGTAGCTGTGGCGGTAGGGGACGGATCTTGCTGTGTAGGAATTTCCCCATGAGCCAATGGCGATAGGTGTATCTCCTCATTTGGTTGTAGTATCTTGAAATCTTCTTGTGGCATGTTTTTAGACGTTAACAATGCGGGCTGTGGTTTCAGCTTCGACAAATTTCTTGTCTCGGCCGTACCTTAGTCTTGATAGGATCTTAACGGCATCCGAGAGCTTCTTATCTCCCGAGGCGGAATCAAATGGGACACTGATATTAAAAGGCTTGGAAGGACTATTGTTGATACTTGGTTTACAGTAAGCCTTGAAATTTGCAATGTTAGAAATATCTTGCTCATTAAAAGTAGGACTAAATTCCTTGGCTAGACGTTCCGCGTCATCACTACCTACTTTGAAAGCAACCATACTACCGATATTGCCAAAAACAGCGTCTCTGATTTCATCTTTGAGCTGAGAGATAAATTGATGGGCAATTGTTAGGTTGAGTTTGTATTTGCGCGCTTCAGAGAGAATGCTTGCGAAACTGTCTGTCGCAAAGTTCTGGAACTCATCTACGTATAAATAGAAATCCCTGCGTTCTTCCTCTGTCATATCAGCTCTACTCATAGCTGCTATCTGCAGTTTTGAAACTATAATTAATCCCAGAAGTTGCATATTAATCTCACCGATTTTACCTTTTGATAGATTGACTAACAAAATCTTGCCCTCATCCATAACCTTTCTGAAATTGAAGCTGGATTGGCCCTGTCCAATAATATTACGTATGGCGCTGCTTGTAATAAACGGACCAAATTTGGACGAAAAGAAGGGGATCATCTCTTCTTTTTCTCTAGTGCCCGTACTTGCAAACTCCTGTTCCCAGAAAGCACGTACTACGGGATTACGCACCTTAGCTATTTTTACTTTGCGAAATTTCTCGTCCGTAAAAATACGAGGAATATCGATCAAAGTAGCTGTTTCATCCTCATCTTCCATGAGAGTTAGTGCTGCATTTCTAAAGTAATGCTGAATACGTGGTCCAAAGATTTCATCTCCAAAGATTTTGAGAAAGATAGACAGCGTTTCGTTCGCAGCAAATTCCTTAGCGCTAGGAGTCTTAGCTTCCAATAGATTCATGCCACAAGGACGTTCCGTGTCGTCAGGATTAAAAATGATGATATCTTTAGCTCTATCTTTTGGTATCTTAGTTAAGACATTTTCTACCAAATCTCCATGAGGATCTACCAAACACAAGCCTTTGCCGTTTTGAATGTCCTGTAAAACCAGATTTTGGATAAAATTAGATTTACCAGTTCCAGACTTACCGATGATGTATAAATGACGATTACGATCTTTCTCGCCAAGATAGATTTTGGTTTCTTTACCGCGGAAGACGTTGTTTCCAAGCAGTAATCCTTTTGTCGGGATGTTGGCAGGAGCAGGTGCTGATTTAAAGTTTTGCCATTTAATTCCGGGTGTCTGATTAAAACGACTGTCCGGTAGATGGAATAAACTTGCCAGTTCCTGTGTATTCAAGATAAAAGGTTTGGTTGTCCCTTCGATATTGCGTGAGAGATAACTGCGTACAATATGAACAGAGTTTTGGTCCTTATAATTTCCTGAGAAGCCATTCATAGTAGGATCTTCAAATTGAGTAAATGCTGATAGGACATCTTGCAGCTCAGCCTCGGCACGGAACTTATCGGGAGCTGATGCAACCACCCTAATAACCATTTCAAAGCCAAGTTTACGTGTTTTGTCATCAATAGCACGGGCGCGATCTTCATCAATTTGGCTAACAGGTGGTGGGAGAGCAGGGTTCTGGTTCGGCTTGCTGTTTGCCAAAGTTAGAGTTTCGTTGACTATACTAAGGACTGCGTTGTTATTTAGTCCTTTCCCCGCGCGTAATTTTTTTGATTTTTCATGACTGGCTGCCATCCAGCGATTAGTAACAGGTCGTAGCATAAATTGTACTGCTGCACCTTCATTGTCTCCTAAGCCCGAGAAGACATTCGTTAGCTCATTCAAAGGATCTCCATCGAGCTCTTTGTAGGTTTTGAGGGGTAAACAATAAGAGTTTTTCAGTCTAATATTTGCGCCAACTTGTTCGGTCTTTTCTCCAAAGATACCGCTCCCATCGACTTCATCCAAAGCTGCTCCTGAATAAATTGCGGTAATTTGTTTACTTGCAAAATCAACTAATCTACGAGGTATGATGAGATAAAAATTGATTTCATGTCCTTCTCCTTCTTTGGGACTATTAAATCCGGCAATCTCAAGTCCAAAGAATTCTTGTCCTTCGAGGAATCCTTTCAGCCCGTTTTGCAATAAGCCATGTAGTCCGGAGTACATCTGCTCGGCACGTCCCACAACATCTTTGAAATTTGTATCGTGATCTTCCTGTAACTGTTTCTGTGCCACCGTAACTCTTAGATACACCATCTCTCCGGCGCGTTCTAGATTCTTTCTCTTACGTCTACCTTGTACATAAAAATAAGCATATCCTACTACACCTGCTAGGATTGCCAGCATCATGATGCTAAAGAAATTCTGAACGAAGCTGAGGGCTAAAATTGGCATATGTTTATTGGTCTTTTTCTTTAGATTGTTCTTTCTTTTTCTTGGCTATGCTAGCTTGGGCTGCTTCTTGTGTGCTGATTTCTTCTTTTTCCAACTCACTTACAACTTTTCTCCTAAGAGATACCAATCTTGTAATGTTCTCCTCTTTATCATTTAACAAAAACGTACTATTACTTGAGAGTAGGTCTGTCACTGGACTTTCTTGATCAATTTTTCTGAGATGACTGGATTTTAGTTTTAGTTCAGGCCGACATTCAAATGATGCTAATTTGGATAAGATTTCTTGCTTGGCTGTCTGACTCAAATCAAGTTTCAAACGCGGATTACTGTGTTCTAATCCAAGGGCTGAGTTTGCCATAAATAAAACAGCTAAATAGTCATGAAAATTGTGAGGTTTCAAGGCTCCACTACGCAAATTGACTAGTGCTTTTTCAAGACCTGCAGGGGTATCTGGAATACTAACATTCAGGTTCAGATGCTCTTCATCTCCAGCTTCTTTTACAGAATTATGTTCATGATCTTTTGCTTGTTCCGAGCTAGTTACTTGCTCATTGCCATTCTTTTCGGGAGTTTTTTTCTGGTCTTCTTTAACTGTTTTTTGAAGATCTTCTTGCTTGGTCTCGTCATCTCCACCTGAAGGATCATCTTCATCAGTCTCTTTCTTGTTTTCTTGCTCACTTACTTCTGATGGCTTACTTTCAGTCTCCAGAGTTTCCTTTTCTTTTTTAGTTGCTTTCTCAGAAACTTCCAAAGCAGGCGTTTCATCTTCAAGAAGCCCTTCTTCAGGAAGCTGTTCGCCTGTTTGCGTAACTTCCGCTTGTGCTTGCAGTCTTTCCAGCTCTGCGCTGTCGTCTTCCACAAGCTCGGATAAAGGAGAGGTTGCTTCTTCAATCTGTTCTTCTGGGATTTCTGCTTGCTCGTCTCCTGGTTTTACAACAGGCTCTTTTTCCTTTTTCTCATTCTCTTCGCTCCGTTTATTTAAAGGTTGTTCTACTTCTGCCATAAATTATTTACCTAATCCCTTAATTATAGCACAAAAATACCCAATATACAAGGAGCGTATGCCATAAAACTGTCTTGCAAGTCTGCTTTTGCTGAGTTATACTGAAGACAGTTCGGTTTAGCAATAAAACAAAAGGAAATGTCCACGTTGGAGCTCCTTATTTTTGTCGCACATTTTGTCTCTGTTTTGCTGTGTTTGACCATCTTTTTATCGGTTACGCGTTATGTGAGAAAATTCAGAGGACTTTCGGGGGCTCTCTTTTTTAAATTCGCAACTGTTTATCCCATATTACTAATCTATCTTTTACTAAGCTCTTTGATTGTTATTTTCTCTCAGCTTCTTTTTATGAATCTAAGTTAGATTATGAAAAAAACTTCTGAAATTATGCAAGAAGCTAATTTCCCCGGAAAGCAAAGGAAGGAATTTGTGGAAATTTATCTGCGCAGACATTTCTGGGCTTTACTGGTACCATGCTTGGTACTGGGTTTAGCGGCTTTTTTACTGGGAGCACTTGGCTATTATTGGTGGGGAACCTTGCGTTTTGAACTGAGTTATGTTCAGAACGAAACGCTGTTCTTCCTGTTTTATATCTTGATTTTACTGATTTTCCATCTTTGTTTCGTCAAAATCCTAAACTATATCTTAGCCATTAAAATTATCACTAATAGTCGGATTATTAATTTGCGTGCTACGGCTTTGTTGCGTCGAGAAAGCGAGATGGCTGAGCTGAGTAAGATCCAGGATTTCAGTGTGATACAGAATGGGATAAGTAAACGTCTTTTGAATTTCGGTACGATTATTATGCATGATGCCTCAGGTCAGAAGATTTTTAGTTTTACGAAAATACCAAAACCGCACAAAAAGCTGAATGCGATTTCACACATCTATAAAAAAGCTTTAACTAGACAAGGAACTACTCTTTAGAGTTTCTTTCTAGGGCGGATGCTCTTTTGTTCCAAGACTACAATTTCTTGTTCTTTTTCCTCAGAAGAGGCTTCTACCAGCTGTTCTTCTTCAGCTAGCTCTTCTTGGAGGATAGATTTGAGAGCTTGTTTGAGATGCTCGTTGCTAATAGCGCTTTTTTCGGTAGTATCTTCTTTTGTAGTGCGACTCATCAAGAGATTCTGGAATTCTTTGGCGTTGCAGGCATTTTTCAACAACTTCTCTTCACGAGCATAAGTGACTATTTTTAGGTCAGCAAAGCCAAGCATAGATGACCATATCCCATGGGAAAGATAGGATACGTTATCGATATTTTCATAACGAATACGATTGGTATTACGTTTGAAGAAACTATCCCATTCGATCTCTATCAAATGTTGGTCGGTGATCAGCAAAGCATCGTAATGCCAGTCTAGGAAATTATAAATACACCAGATCATACCGAGTACGAGCCAAATTAGACCGATACCCACGAGCTTAAGATCATTAGAATAAAGCCAGATCATGAGAGCAGGCGCGAAGAGTCCAAGTAGGATGCTCTTTAGTAAAGGATAAATCAGAGAAATCCAATGTTTGTGAATAATGTACTCGATTTGCTCATCTTCTTGTAAGAGTTTATCGAAAAGACTGTTGAACATAAGCGCTTATATTAAGGGTGCATGATTAGTAACTCGATGCGCCCTGCCTGCCGGCAGGCAGGAATGCTCCGAATTAAGAAACACGAATGCCCCGAATATTCTCTTGAGTTTATTAGTCTGGTTTGAGTATTGGATATTCGTACCATTCGCATGTATTTGTAGATTAGAATCGTCTTGTGCTTTTCTTAGCTTGCGGTTAGAATTATACTCGATTCCCTTCTGGAATAAAACTAATCTCTCATATGGAAGAAACTCTAAGCAACGATTCCAAGATCAAGAAGATGCTAAAATCCACCTGGGATTTCTTGAGTGATACTTTCCTGAGTACCATTGTGGTGATTGGGGTAGTGATCTTGATCCGCTTTATCTTAGTTTCTCCTTTTGAAGTAAATGGTGGTAGCATGCTGGATACTTTGCACGATGGAGATTATATTATCGTAGACAAGATTAGCTACCGTTTCAAGGATCCTGAACGCGGAGACATTATCGTACTGGTGCCACCAACTGATACGGATACCTATTATGTGAAGCGTATTATCGGACTTCCCGGGGAAGAGGTTGAATTTAGTAATGGACAAGTGTTAATTCATAATGACCGTTATCCAGCTGGTCTGAAGCTTGATGAACCTTACTTGAACGAAGATAACGAAAAAACTTATCTTCCCAATCGTATCGATCGAACTATCGAAGTTCCCAGTAATCAGTATTTTGTAATGGGAGACAACAGAGGTGGTAGTAATGATTCTCGTCAGTGGGGGACTCTGCACTCCCGCAATATCGAAGGACGTGCACTTATCATCGTATTGCCTCTGCGCGATTTTGGATTAACGCAGGAGGTTGATTACGGGATGGAGGAGTAGAAGGGAAGGCAGGGACTAGGGTGGGATAGTTAGTGACGAGTGACTAGTGACTAGAATCTTGCACTTGCACCAAAGAAAATGGTCGGAGAAACAATACTTAAGTAAAACAGTGACACAGTGCTTCAGTAGGATTGCCTTTACTGTATTACTGGCTAGAATGGTTTAATGGTTGGAAAAGAAGAGGGATTAGGGTAGAGGGTCTAGGGTCGCCGAGTTCCGAGTACCGAGGTCCGAATAAGGACTAGCCCCAAAGGGGTCCCCTTGGGATGACTTGCACTTTCACTTGCACTGAAGAACTGTATTGCTTGCTAAATAATCTTACCGTCTTTGACGTGCAGGATTCTCTTCTTGAGGCTATCTACGATCTGTTGATCATGAGTTGCAAGGATGACAGTTGTCCCACGCTCATTGATGGTCTTTAGTAAGTTGAGAATATCTGCCGTGTTTTCTTGATCCAGATTGCCGGTTGGCTCATCGGCGATCAAAACTTCAGGATCGTGCACAACAGCTCTGGCAATAGCTACACGTTGAGCTTCACCTCCCGAGATCTGATCAGGGAATTTGTGTGAGATTTTAGCTAGGCCTACCAGTTTCAAGACTTCCGGGACTTTCTTTTCGATCATTTGCTTACTTTCACCGCAAACCTCCAAGGCGAACGCTACATTCTCATGAATACTGCGTTTTGAGATTAACTTGTAGTCTTGGAAAACAACTCCGATCGTAGTTCTACGATAGAGTTGTAAGTTAGCTGTCGTTAGCTTACTTATTTCGAGATCATTGACGAGGATACTACCACTGTCAGGCTGACGAGCTCCCAACAATAACTTAATAATACTGGTTTTGCCGGCACCACTCTTGCCTGTTAATAACACAAACTCTCCCTGTTTAATACCAAAGCTTACTTCATGCAGGACCTTTTCTGGTCCGTAGCTGAGACTGACATGCTTGAATTTGATCATGACTACTAGCTATTAGCTAAGGAACTAAGGAATCAGATTAGGCCATTAGAACCATTTTGACCATTTGTCTTTCTCACTTTAGTTTCTCGCGAATCTTTTAGCAAATTTAAAACTGCTTTCCGGACTGAAATTTTCTTTGTACCAAGTACTGCCGTCTTCAAAGTAGTAAGTTCTTCCCAGATCAAGCTCTTTACTGAAATCAAAGGGAGCTTTGGCGGCTTGTTTCTCAACTTGTAGAGTGTAAATATCATCCTCAGCAAACTGGAAGGGAAGTTTGTATTTCAAGATAATCTCCTTGCTGCTACTTGCCGGAATTTCCCAATCGAAATAAAACACGGTATAAAACTCTTGTTCCAAAGTTCCGACCTTGTTTAATCCCTGAAATTCAATCAATTCACTACCTTTTGGTACCCAGATTTCCGTTACGTTGTGATTTGATCCTTGTCCGAGAACAAATAGAATATCTTGTTGCATTTTGGAACTTAGGCGGTAGAGTTGCGGAGCATCAAGATAAGCTTGTCTCTTGTCTCCTGCATCCCAACTCTGAATGCGCTTCATGATCAGTACGTCGTAAACTTCACCTTTTTCGTTCAAATTACTGCGATGAATAAGCTGGTCAAAGAGATAGCGATCACTTTTGTTACCGCCGACATTGAAATCAGTTACGAGGAGGAAATCAGTCTTGGCAGGCAGAGCAGTTAGCTCTAGACTCAGATCCAGATTCTCTACCAGTTTCTCAGCTTTTTGATCAAAGAAATAAACTTGTAAATCGCGGCTGGCAATCCACTTTTGCAAAACAGGTAGAATTTTGCCGGGATCGACCTGCATGACTTGTTCCTGCATCTTAGGGACGAGATCAATTAAAATTTGCTTAGGAGTTTCAGGGTGCTCTTTATTACTCTCGATCTCAACCTGTAACAAGGTAAAGAAGTTATTCTCGTTGAAGCTGAGATTATCAAGTTCGACCGGACCTGTCAGTATAAATAAATCTTCCAAGAGATTCTCGCTGATAGCGATCACTCCATCCAGCGAACTTCCTTTGTAGGCGCGTTCATAGAAATAATTAATTTGCTCAGCACAACTTGTAAAATCAGGTAAATAAGTACTGTCACGCATATGTAGGGTTTTCATGAAGGGCTGCAAAGGCAGAGGAGCCGGTATGGACTCCCAAAGCTGCCAGTCGACATTGTAGATATCTTGTACCTCGAGTTTTTTGAGAGCGCCGTTATCAAAGTCGGCAATCGCAAAACTACCCAAGAACCCACCACAAGGACGTGATTCGCTGGAGTTCAAAAAGGCAATCAAGTAGCGTTTGGGGAGACTTTGTCCAAAGATTTCTTTGAGTTCCGGAATCCAAGCTGCGTAGTAATCAATTTTATCAATAAGCAGATCAAGGAGAGAGCTAGCTTCCAGAATCTGTGTGCGATAAGTCGTGGGAATAATCTGTGGATTGATTTTCGCAAGATTACTTTGAGCTTTGCCAAGTGATTTATAAGCTAGTTCAAACTTATCGAGAGCCTGATTAATATTCTGGGTTGCCAATAAAATCGTGGCACTTTCTGACAAGTACTGGCCAGCTTTACTAAGATTCTCTCCCGAGGCTAGGAGATTGCTGCCCGTACTTAGAGGGGAAATACTGATTAGATTTACACCACGATTAATCTGGACCACTGCTTTCTTAGCTTGCTCGAATTGTTGTCCCGCTGCTTCAAAACTTGTTCCGGCAGCGCGCAGATCGTGATCTTGGACTTGCTGATAACCATCTCGCAAAAGCTCATACCCGGTCGAGATGTCCTGCATGACACTGGCTTTGAGAGTGGCACTATTTGTGATCAGTACACCAAGATTTGCTAGCAGAAAGAGTGCGAAGATAATCAGCAAAAACGAAATGGAACTATGTCGCTTTAAAAAGTTTTGTTGCTTAAGATTTAATTTATCAGCCGAAAAAGATTTCGGTAAAGTTCCTTCTAAACTGCGTCTAAAAGTGGTCTCGTCATAGTGTTTAGTCAGTTTCTTGAAAAATCTCTTGCTAAGACGCCAGAGATAAATACTAAATCCTTTCAGATCATGCCAGAAAATTTTGAATTTCCTTCGGACCGCAATATCAGAGATGTCTTTTTGTCCGAAACGCTCTCTTAAGGTTTTTTTAAAAGAGGACTTTTTAAATCCTTTCTTCAAGTTTAAGACTTCATTTTCGCCTTTTTGTTCGAGATCCGTTAATTTTTTCATCCTAGCTTTTTATTTCTCAAAAATGCCAAAAACCGTTTTGCCAATTCTGTTGGGAAAAGGAAAGTTCAAGAAATCTCCGAGCATACGAACAAGACGTTTTTGAAGAGGTACTTCTAGTTCAGTGAAATTTTTTGTGCCGAGTTCCAGCTTCTTGAAATTATTCCTTCTCATCATGTTCAAGACTTCTTGCTTGGTATAGTTTCTGTTATGTCTACCGTAAGGGCCATGGATCGAGTAAGGATCGTCAATGTTTTTGCCAAGGGCTAACTTCAAAATACGTCCCCAGTAAATAGCATTTGGTACGGAGAAAATTAACTTGCCTCCTGGTTTCAAAATACGGTAGATTTCACTTATGAGAAAATTTGGATCTTGCACCAAATGTTCTACAGTTTCGGTGCAAACTATGAGATCAATACTATTATCTGCAAAGGGTTCTCGGGCTCTTTCGATATTAAGCTGCCACATCGGAAAACTAATCTCTTCACCTAAGTTCAGTGTAGTTTGCTCAACTGGTAACTTCTCATAAAAAGCTTCCTTGGCAGCTTCTCCGGCAAGTTCCTTGATGCTATAACCAACACCAATGTAATTAAGCTTTGAAAATTTCTTTACGAAATAAGCTAGGAGGTAAGGCTTGGCACCTAAGTCCAACACTTTTGCCCCATCCGGTAGGCTTTGCTCTAAAATCTTATTGAAAGTGTAGAGAATGCGTTTGCTGTGATCCTTCAAATACGCTTGCTGCTCATTCTTTTCAAGATCCGGAAAAGAAACAGCCAAGATATTATCAACTAGTTCTTTATTTAATTTAAGCATTGGTGGTCAATTCAAATATTCTAGTTTACAACGTTTCTATCACGTCTTAATCTTTCTTTAATCTTTGTTTGTTAGAATCAAGAGAGATTTTGAGTCATTTTTAAAATTTGGGTGCCCGCCCGTACCGAATGGTACATTCGGGCGGGGAGGCGGGGGATGGTGGGCCCCCACATGACATTTTTTTAGCAATTCACTGCTCATTCACTTATTCGCTGAGGGCGAAACTTGTTTACTTCAGCACTACCAAATGAGCTTTCTCATTTCCTAGAAATTCGGCTACTTTTTGCAGATCCTCTATCTTACTCTCACCTAGCTTAACAATCAGGATTAGATTGGCGCCTTTGACAATGTTAAGAACTTCAGCATTCTTGGGCAAAGTGGTGTGAATCAGGAGACGATCAAATTTGCGTGAACTGCCAAGTTTATCGAAGATCTCCCAAATCAATTTTTCACCCTTACCAACAGGTAAAAAGTGTAGTTTGCCTTTCTCAATTTCAAAAATATTCTTCTCAATATTCTTAATTGCATCCAAATCGGTATGTCCGGTCTTAGCTTTACGTGTTTGCTTGAAAGACTGGTGCAACTTGCGTTTCTCAAGATCTGCATCAATCAAAAGAGAAAGTTCTCCTTCACGGATCATGTTTAGACTGAGCTTACTGGTTAGTTCGCTCGGATCAAAGTCCACTCCGGCCAAGATGGTGTGTTTGTGAGGAAGTTTCTCAATATAACTTCTTAAGAAAGCTAGATCGCTGATCTCAAACCTGCGTGGTAATAATTCAAAGGCTTTACGTGCAAGCTTCTTTTCAGTCTGATCTTTGCTGCAGACCACGCCGGTGAAATATTCGTAAAGATAAGCAAAGATAATTCCCAAGATTAACCCTACCAATAGTGCCAGAATGATATTCATGGTCAACTTTGTTTCCTTGGCATAGGTAACTCGGTCTGCCTGAACTAGGTTGTACTTGCTATCTGAGACTTGATTGTAATGCTCCAGTCTCGACTGCAAAACTTCCGTATATCCTTGAGCCAGTTTCTCGGCACCTTCAAAAGTCTTGGAGCTAAGTTTGACACGCATATTAGAGCGTTCAATGCGCTTAACTGAAAAAGGTCCGAGTAACTTAGTTAGGAAAGTGCCATCTTCGTTCACATTAACCTCGGCCTTGTTGTAGACTTCTTCTTGAAACTTGGGATTCTCATGCCAAGCACTCAAAGCACGAGTGAACTCGACGGCGGCCATGGTGCCGTAATAGTTGCTAAAATCGTAATAATCGGTGATCTTGTCATCGCGGGCCGAAATCGTGAAATACATCGTGGACTCGAAGCGGGGTTTAATCAGAAAAAGAGTTGAGACAACGGAAACTAACACGACCAAGAGAGTAATCGTCAAAATCTGCCACTTACGGCGGAGAAGGGTCTGAAGGTAATGACGCAGGTCCATAAATTTTTTGTTATTTTTACGAAGTTCATTCTAAAGGTTGCGAAGGAGCTTTGCAATGGAGTACAATGCCCTCCTGTTCTTTAAAAATTCGTTACCTTGTCTCTCTTAGCTCTTAAGTCTTGAGAGTTGAGACAGACAAGGTTCGGAAAGGAGAAATGTCATGGAAATGAAACATGTTCTCTGGATTATACTTGGCGTATTAAATATCGTCCAGATAATCTCTTTCCTTATGGTGAGGAAGGAGGTCTTTACCGGGAAAGTAGGGCGAGTTATCTCCACTAAGTATGGTGAGAAAGGAGAACGCACTACTATATGGGTCGAAAGGATCTCTAGATGTGCACTGATTATCACTGTGCTGGCAGATATCTTTTTCGCCACTGGCACACTCAAGTTGACCGCACTTCTTGTTCATGGTGTCGGGATTTTTGTATTCGCCATCATAGTAATTAAGTTGCTGCAAGTCATCGAAGATGATGAAAATCGGAATTTGCTGGTTGCAGCTAAAGCGGCAATTCTTCCAATCTCAGAGATTCTGAAGGCGTGGGCAGTCACCTGCCTACTTTCTTAGCTTAACCAGAACCTTTGTCTGAAACTTTGAGCCTGTTCGCGAAACACGTGACGGGCTCTTAGTATTGCATTTTTTAAGCTACTAGCTATTAGCTAGGGTACTAAGGTAAATGTTTTAAGATCTCATTCAAAGTTTCTTCAATACTCTTGCCTTCTGTCTTAATCACTGTGCCTGCATCAAAACGTGAAACTAAATTATGTACGGCTTGAGCGGCGCCTTCTCCGTATGATAAGTCACGTTTACGGTCACGCTTTATACAAGTCTCTACTGGGGCCTTTAGAGTAAATATCTTTGCCTCATAAGCTAGCTTATTTTTGAGATCAATGATGTTTTCTTTATGATAAAAACATCCGTCAAATATCACAATTGTGCCATTTCCTAGATATCTTTTAACTTCCGGAAGAATGATGTCAATCGCCTTACTGAAATTCCGAGGGGGGATTGTTCCAAGTTCAGGATCAACCTTATCGAGTTTGTGATCATGCAAAATATCATCCATAGCAAAGGGCTTGGCATCAAGGATCTTAGCTAATTTAATTGAAATTGTAGACTTGCCAACTCCGAGTGGTCCACGAATTATGATATAACATGGTGTCATAATCCCTTAGCTTTTAGCCCCAACAAGGGGCCCCTTTGGGGCTTCTAATTCCCTAGCTACTAGTTCCTTCAGCTCCCTCTTGAACCTTTCCTTGGAAAACATCTCTGCACGTTCCCGAATCTTGCCTGTATCAAATTTGCTAGCATCAAAACTTCTGACAGCTTTGACCAAAGAGTCTACAGTTTGTTCATGGAAGAAAATGCCTGAATCTCCGTTCACACTCTCAGTCGCACCACCTTTGCCGTAAGCGATCACCGGACGTCCGCAAGCCATGGCTTCGACAGGGGCGATGCCAAAGTCTTCCTCTGGCGCAAAGATAAAAGACTGACATTCTTGCAAGAGCTTCAATTTCTCTTCACCGGAAACATAACCTAAGAATTCAATATTATCTTTGGCAATTTTGCGCAATTCTTTTTCTTCCGGTCCCGTGCCCGCAACTTTGAGAGGCAGACCAAGTTCATTGAAAGCTTCCACGATCAGACGAACTTGCTTGTAGGGAATGAGTCTGGAGATCGCGAGGAAAAAATCTTTTTGTTTTCCCCCAGGTTTTAAATTCTCCGTATCGCAAGGAGGATAGATGACAGTTGCTTCACGCCTATAGTACTTCTTGATCCGAGCTGCGACGTAAGCGGAATTGGCTATGAAATGATCAACTCGGTCGGCTGCGAGTCTGTCCCACATGCGCATTTTATGCACGATCTTGGGCATTCTTCTCTTCACAATTGGATTCAAGATCCCAAACTGCAAACGATTCAAATAAGCATGATAATCACTCCAGTAGTAACGTGTCGGAGTGTGACAATAGCAAATATGCTTGGTGTGTGGTTTGGTAATTATTCCTTTGGCTTCTGCACTAGCGGAACTTATGACCAAATCGTACTCGGAAAAATCAAAACTTTCGAAGGCCAGTGGGCGGAGAGTAGGGAAGAGCTGATGTTTACTCTTGGCTAGAGGAACGTGTTGCAAGAAAGAAGTCCGTACATCCTTATCACGGAAAGCTGGAACTTTCTCGGGATTGTAAACCGAAGTGTAGATTGGAGCGTCTGGATAAAGTTCGGAAAGTGCCAGCAAAACTTCCTCGGCACCTCCCATATTTGTCAGCCAGTCGCAAACAAGAGCAACTTTCATGAAATTTGTTATTGCGGAGAGATTATACCTTGATTGAGTGTTTAAGTGAATAAGTGCAAAGTGCCGGGGAGATTCTTTGCGCGGGGACTAGCCCCGCAACTGGTCCCATCTTCCATTCGCATCATTCCTATTTTTACCTGCCGGAGCCTTTGGCGTAAGCATGGCGTATTGGCCCCATCTCCTATTCGGATCACATATTCGTAGATTCGTTGTGGTCCCATCTTAATCTTTCCTTAATGTTTCCCTGCTATTCTAAAGTGCGGAGTTGCTTTACTGGTCAGTTTGGTATATACTAAATATGTATTAAGTAATTACTAAGTATGTATAATACAACGATTAATCTAAAAACTGATCAGCAGACTAAAAAACAAGCTCAAAAAATTGCCGAAGAAATGGGATTTTCTCTAAGTAGCATTATAAATGCTTATCTCAAACAGTTTGTGCGTAATAAGAAAATTGAGATAAGGCTCTATGACATCTCAGCTTTGAAGGAAAAGAGCTGGGAGACTGACAGAAAGAATGCTCAAAAAACAAAGGGATATAAAAGTGCAGATAAATTACTAGATGACTTGTTGTAAAGATGACTGAATTATGTATGAATTAGTTCCAACTAAGAATTTCAAGAAAGGGCTAAAGCGTTACAGGCATGAGAAGAAGACTTTATTTAATTTAAGAAAAGTTTTGAACTGTTTGCAGAAGGGAGTGTCTTTACCTGCAAAGTACAGAGATCATAATTTAAGGGGGAGAAGGGCAGATTATCGGGAATGTCATGTCAGGCCGGATTTGTTGCTCGTTTATTATGTTGAGGAAGCTGAGAAGAGAATATATTTGCAGGAGATAGGTAGTCATAGTGAGATTTTTGGGTAATCCGATATTTCTCTTCCCATTCGGATCGAGCCTATTCGTAGATTCGTTGTGGTCCCATCTCCATTCGCATCATTCCTATTTTTACCTGCCGGAGCCTTTGGCGTAGGCATGGCGTATTGCTCCCATCACGTCTTAATCTTTTCTTAATCCTTCAATTCGTTTCACTCTCTCAGGACAAGTGTCAATACATTAATGACTATTGTAAGCATTACTAGTACCGTGCTTGTGGTGAGGGTAGCGAAGCGGAGTCGAACCATCTTTATATGCTACCCTGAGGGTGGTAGGGAGGGGGATCCTTCGATGGGCTCAGGATGGTTAGTTCAGTAACCAAGTTCAATGTTCGTAATAAACTTTCAAGATTATCGTGCTCGTGGTGAGCGAAGTCGAACCATGGAGGGCCACAGCACTGATTTTAAGTTTGGGTGGGTTGTTATACCTAAATTTCGGCAAATCAGCTTATTTTGCTATAATACCTTCGTCTAAAAACAAAAACATGCGACCAAAAGTTCTTTTGCTCTGTTTACTACTGGTGATTCTTCCTCAATTTGCTCTAGCCGAAGAAGAAAACGCCAATATTATCCGTTTCGAGATCGGTGCCAAGCAAGCTACTTATCCGGCTGATGCTTATTCGTTCGTAGATGTGGAAAGTGCTGAAATCAAAAATAGTGAAGGTGCTTTATTGCCGGATGGAACACTCTTTACTGTATCCTTGTTAGCTGTAGATAATGTTTACAAATCGAGCGACGTGACTTTCGCAAGTTATTTCGAAGCACGTGAAGACCAATCCGAAGAGGACGGTTTTCAAGTGGCCTCAAGTGGCGGAAAACTAGCCTTCTCATTCAAAACAGGCGTGATCGCCGGTAACTACAAATTGGCCGCTTCACGACTAGAAGAGGGAAAACAGTATTACGGCGAATTTTATCTGGTACTTTCCGAGTTCAAGCCACTTCTGATACAGGATGTTGATATTGTACCGGAACGTCCTGCTCTCAAGGATAAAGCCAAGGTTGCTATAAAATCTTATACGCCGACTCCCAGTTATGAGATCGAATTTGCTCCGATTCAGCTTCTTGAGAAAGACGGGAAGAAAGTTTTTCAGCTCAATATCTGGTCGAAGCGGATAGTCGGGCCTAATGAAGTTGTGGCGCAACAGGTCCAGCGTTACGATATGACCTTGGATTTACCAAAGGCCTCTGAAGTTAGTGAGTACACTTTACGCATTTATGAAAATGGATCTGTTATCAAAGAACATGTCTTTAATATCGAGGATGATACGACAATTTGGCTTTTCCGAGACGTTAGTAATAGACATTGGGCCTATAACTACATCAAACAACTTGTTCAAGAAGAAGTTGTCGGAGGTTATGCCGATGGCAATTTCCGTCCTGAAAATTCCATCACACGTGCCGAATTCTTGAAAGTTGTCTTGAATGGTGCAAAAGTCGAACTTTTGACCGGACTTTCCTCAGCTTTTTCGGATGTTACAGATGACGCTTGGTACAAGAATTACGTTATGACAGCCAAGGGATTGGGTATTATCGGAGGCTATGAAGATGCTACTTTCCGTCCTGATCAACCGATTTTACGCCAAGAAGCTACCAAGGTTATCCTGGAAGCTTTCCAAATTCCTACCATCCGTGTCATCGATCCCACCTTTGATGACGTCTCCGAAGAATGGCTAACTTACGTTGAAACCGGTGTGGTCTATGATTTCTGGCATGGTCGCAGTGAGCGTATCTTTGAGCCGCGCGACTATATTACCCGTGCTGAGGTCAGCAAGATTGTGGATAGGATCTGGGATTTGGAAGAATAGGGGTAAGTTGATGGTTGATGATCTGGTGAGACGCATAGCTATGCGTCTGTACAGGGATCTGTTATTATGCTTGCAGTAAAATATATTTATGTTCTGTGATCAAGCTGAAATCAAGGTTAAAGCCGGTAAGGGAGGTGATGGTTTGGTAGGCTGGCGTCGAGAAAAATACTGTCCTTACGGAGGGCCTGATGGTGGTGATGGAGGAGGTGGCGGAAACGTTATTCTGCGTGTCAATTGTAACTTAAACACCTTAAGTGATTTTCGTCGTGCGAAGCTTTTTAAAGCTGAGGATGGGGAGAATGGTGCTGGTAATAACATGCATGGCAAAAGTGCTGAAGACTTAATCTTGGAAGTTCCAGAGGGTACTCAGGTTACTTCTCTTGTAAGTAAAAAGAATATTTGTGATCTCACAACTGATGGTCAGGAATTTATCTTGGCTCGAGGAGGTAGAGGAGGATTTGGTAATGCTCACTTTACTTCTTCGACTCGTCAAGCTCCTGATTTTGCCGAGCTGGGGGAGCCCGGAGAAGAACTCGAAGTCCGCTTGGATCTGAAATTGGTAGCTCAAGTTGGCATTATTGGATTCCCATCTGTCGGTAAATCAACCCTGATTTCGCGTATCAGTAATGCCAAGCCCAAAATTGCTGATTATCCTTTTACAACTTTGATTCCCAATCTTGGGATGGTCAAGGTGGGCAGTAAAGATTTTGTGGTGGCCGATGTCCCCGGACTGATTGAGGGTGCTTCAGAAGGTAAGGGCTTGGGGCATGAATTTTTACGTCATGTGGAGCGTACCTTGATTCTTATTCACATGTTGGATCCTTTGCGTGACGATATCGTGAAAGATTTTGAAGTTATTAATAATGAACTAAAGAAATTCGACAGCAGTCTCGTGCGCAAACCTCAGATTATCGTGATTAATAAGATTGATGCACTCGACCAAGAGCTGCAAGAAATGCTCGTCAAGGACTTCAAAAAGAGAATGCATACTCGTAAAAAAGTATTTGTAATTTCAGCGGTTTCCGGAAAAGGACTAGATGAATTGCTATACGAAATCAAAAATCGCTTGGAAGATTATGAGAGTAAAGCAAAGCCTATCAAACAAGATGTTCCTAAGGATAAAATCTTTCGTCCTCATCTCAAAGATATGGATCAAAGGTTCTTTATTGATAAAAAACGCAGAAAGTTCACCGTGCACGGTAAACGTCTGGAGCAGATTGCGGTGATGACTGACATGAGTAATCCTTCTGCCATGGATCGTTTGCGGGATGTGATGAAGAAAAAAGGTGTCTTCAAAGAGCTTAGCAGAATGGGAGCCAAAGACGGTGATAAGATCGAAATTGGTCCGGTGGTGATCTCTTATGATCAAATATTATTTAGATAGAATTTAGCAACAAGGGAGCATGCTCCCTTGTCCATGAATTAGGATATAATTCAAAACTCATGAAACTAATCGTCGGTCTCGGAAATCCCGGTAAACAGTACGAGGAAACACGTCACAATGTGGGCTTTCGAGTCTTGGATTTACTTCGTGACAAGCTGGTAACTTCCGAATGGAAATTTGAACCGCGCTACAAAGCTGAAGTGAGTGAAGGACAAGATTTTCTCTTGGTAAAACCGCAGACTTTCATGAATCTCTCCGGTCAGGCGGTCTGGCCGCTCAAGAAGTTTTATAAGATTAGCAATGAAGATCTTTTGGTGATTTATGATGACATGGCTTTTCCGGTTGGCACTCTGAAAATTCGTAAAGAAGGCAATGCCGGTGGTCACAATGGCATCAAGTCTTTGATTGAATCGCTGGGCACGAATGTGTTTTCTCGTATCCGCATTGGGATTGGTGAGCCGACAGAAGAGGGGAGAGAACACGTACTCGGTAAATTTTCTACTAAAGAAAAGAAAGAAATTGCTAAAGTGCTAACAAAAGCAGTTAACGCTGTCGAGGCTTATCTAGGGCTGGGAATCTTGGATGCGATGAACAGGTTTAACTAAAGAAATCGTGAAAGTTTGTTTTGGAGAGCCCTCTTGCTTCCACTTTTCAAATGCTGCAAAGATCTTACGGATTTTTTCCCGTACGCCCAAATCGCTTGTTTCCCAGAATTCTTTGACCACTTGAGTTTTAATCTCGGAGCTGATACTAAAGTGTAGCTTTGTTTCTAATTCGAAAATTAGCTTCATAACTTCTTGCCAATCTCTGTATTTAAAAATATCGAGACTATCAATATTAGGCAATTTCATTGAATTTTGGAGACACAAGATCATGACTCTTAATCTTTTTCTCATCTTATCCTGGTATTCTGTAATCTCATCTAAGGAAAGGAATTTTTTCTCACCAAAAGAATTGTGCTCGCACTTCATAACCCTTTGCAATTCGAAAATCTGCGCACTTAAGGCGTTAGACAGGGTGCGAAAATCAGCACCCGTAAGCTTCCTACTAGTATCTTCAAGATTGTCGATAAGATCCATCAAGCTTATTTAAGGAATATAGAACATTATCTTAGCATGAATTCTAGTTTTGTAAATAACGCAAAAACTCCGCAGATACCGACTATTAGACCACTCTCTTTCCTTGTCACTTTTAGACAGGTGGGGCCCTTAAACCTTGTTCCACCACGGTGGAGGGGCAAAGATCCCTTAAGAGAGAGTTTGAAGGGAAAATTGGTGATCTAAAAGGATCGAATATTGCAGAGCACTTTTTGCAAGTTCATGATAATCAAAGTAAGCAGCTTTCTCAAATGGAAAGACTTGATTTAAAGTGTAATTGTAGTCTTTTTCATGAACATAAATAGACCGAGAATCTCAAAACTAGCACTTACTAAGCTTAATACTTACTCAGCTTATTACTTACCCCTCTTACTTTGCGTACTCCGTCGATTTCGTCTCTCTTGATAGATTAACTTTCACTTCACCCGGATAATTTACTTCTTCCTCTATCTTGGCAGCGATCTTCTTGGCTAGTTCAAGCATTGCTTCGTCTGTAACTTCTTCTGGATTGACCATCACGCGGACTTCGCGGCCGGCTTGGATAGCAAAAGATTTTTCGATACCGGGGAAAGAGTTACTAACTTTCTCAAGCTGTTGTAGTCTCTCAAGGTACTTATCCAGAGATTCTTGTCTGGCTCCCGGACGACTGGCAGAGATAGCATCAGCAACTTGAATGATGCGTGCTTCGATGCTGGTCATCTCTTCCTTCTCATGGTGATTGTAAGCGGCGTAAGTGATCTCAGCGGACATTCCAAATTTCTCACAAATTTCTTTGGTCAGATCATCATGAGCACCCTCTATCTCAGTGTCAACAGCTTTGCCAATATCGTGCAAGATTCCGGCTCTCTTGCAAACTTCTATATCAGCTCCCAACTCTGCGGCCATCAGAATTGAGAAATAGGTTACTTCACGGGCATGTTTCAAAATATTCTGTCCGAAGCTGGTACGGTAGTACATTCTACCAATCAACTTAACCAACTTGGGATCAAAGTCCTTCAAGCCAAATTCCTTAACGGTCTCTTGTCCAAGCTCAATCATCTTTTTACTGATACTTTCTTTGGCTCTTTCCACGAAATTTCTAATCTGATCATCCTTGTATTGGCGCTTTTTCAAAGCAGTTTGAACTGTCAGTTTAGCGACAGAACGATTTACCAGATTGTAACCACCGACATAAAGCTGGCTATTGGCATCATCAAACATCAACTCAGCTTGTGTCAGTTCTTCCAGTAGACGTAGAGTTTTTCCGGCTTCTCCAATTAACTTGTCTCTTTCAATCGGTTTGATCGTGAACATGTAGGGGATAGCATCACGTGAAGTTTTGTCTTCCATTTTCTGTAAGACCCCGGTCACGATGTTACGTGCTTCCTGTTCACTCACATCTTCAATGTTGAACCTAACCCTTTGTTCACGGCTAAAGAAGTCACTACGTACTTCCTCTTCCATACGGGCAATAACTTCGTTTTTAGCTTCGGCCACACTGGTGCCGGTTTTTTCCTCCAATTTCTGGAGCTGCAGTTTGGTCTGATCTTGGATCTCAGCTTTTAGCTTTTGAGCGGTAGCTTCTTCATCACTCAACTTCTTATCCGCTTCTTCGATGTTTTGAAAACGAGTATCAACTATTTTCTCACGAGAAGAGAGTCGATCTTGGTAACTTTGCAAACGTTTCTCGGTCTCGCTCAACTCTTCACTCAATTCACGATCGGACTGCTCTAAGTAATCCTTAGCTTCTTTAACCAAAGTGGCTGCCTCAGCACGTGCTTTTTCGATAAGATTTTCGTTCTTCTGCTTAATCTGTGCTATTTTCTTTTGCTTCTTACTATCTAGATAGAAATAAGAAAATAGCATGCCACCTGCGATAGTGGTGATTAGCAATAATATGTAGTAAATCGTAGTTAACATGGAGTTTCATTATCGATACATTTCAGATCTTCATAGGCTGAGAAAGCGGCGAAAGCTCCTTCTGCGTTGCCAATAATAATTTGCTTCCAAGGACTAGCTGTGACATCGCCTGCTGCGTAGACTCCTTTTACATTAGTTTTGCTGGTTTTGTCAATAATAATTCCGCCGTATTTGTTTACCTGGACCCCTATTTCTTGTGCCAGCTGAGATTGAGGTTCTTGCCCGATGCCGAGGAAAAGCGCGTCTATTTTGTAAGGTTTGCCGTTATCCAAGAGAACTTCTTCCAATTTATCTGTTCCTTTTAATTCGATAATATTTACTTGGTAGATGATCTCGATATTGGGAGTTATTTTGAGCGCGTTCACAAGAGTCGGTTCTGCGCGGAGTTCCGTGCCACGATAAAAGACATATACTTTGGAAGAATACTCACTGGCTAGGAGCGCATAACGTGCGGCAGTATCACTGCCTCCGACGACCGCCACGGGTTTGTCTTTGAAGAGGGGAGCGTCACAGTTGGCGCAAGCAGAAATTCCTTTACCTTCAAATTCTTTTTCTCTGGAAATACCAAGGTGGCGATGTTTGCCTCCGGTCGCGAACACAATCATTTTACTTTCAAACTTTTCCTTGGCAGTGGAAACGCGAAATCCTTGCTCTATTTTTTCAACCTTCGTGATCTCTTCCATTTTAATCTCAATGCCCAAATTCTGAACTTGTTCTTGCATTTTCAGCGTGAGTTCAACTCCGGAAATCTTTAGAAATCCGGGATAGTTCTCGATGATGTCAGTATTTACCATCAATCCACCCGGAATTTCACCGATTACCAAAGTATTCATCTGGAAGCGTCCGGCATAAAGAGCTGCGGATAGTCCGGCTGGTCCGATGCCGAGAATGATGAGGTCGTACATAGTTAGCTAGTTAGCTAGCTAGCTTCTTGGCTAACTAGTAAAGTAATAATTTACACCTTGAAGTATATCAGAAACTCAAAAGTTTGCCGTGAATAAGATTACAAAAGAGCAAATGTCAGAGACGGGCTTAAGCCCGTCTCTGACATGAGAATTTATCCTAATACCTTTTCAACCATCTCCTTGACCCTTCCTCCGTCTACTCCTTTGCTTTTTAATTCACTCATACAAGCGCCCATGAGTTTTCCCATACCACTTTTGTCTGTGATCCCAAGTTCTTCTTTCTTAGCCAACACAACTTTCTCGATTTCTTCAGCTGGCAACTCGGCCGGGAGGTAGTTTTGCAGGATTTCAAGCTCTTTTTTCTCAGACTCAGCTAATTCTGGACGACCACCTTTCTCAAAAGCTTCGATGGAGTCTTTACGTTGCTTAACCTGTTTTTTGATAAGTTCCATAAGTTCTTCCTCAGAGACTGAATCTGCTCCCTTTTCCTTACGCTTATTCGTAACAGCGGCTTGCAGCATACGTAATACACTTAGTTTTTGCACCTCTTTTGCCAACATAGCTTCCTTGATAGCTTTTGAAAGTTCTGCTTCGGTCATAAATTAGTGATTAGTGGATAGTGATTAGTGCTTAGGGAAAATGCACGCTAGAAGCATAGCTCTTGTGGGGAGGGTAGTCAAAGCCTTGAATATTAGTAGTATTTCTCATATAATACCCCTCGCTCCTTAAAAACCTGCCAGGAAAGATGATTGACCGCTGTCACTTATGACAGCGGAATGTCAAATGCCCAATACCAAATGCCAAATGAATCTGGAATAAATTAAGTTTTTTGTTGATTTAATGATTCATTTGGTTCCGTCTAAGACGGATTGGATTTTGATTTTCCGCTGCCCTGACTGGCAGCGGTAGGAAAGTCCGGACTGCAACAGAAACCTTCGCTAATGGATAACGTCCATCCGGCCTCGAGTGATCGGGGTACGAGGGCCAGTGCCACAGAGACCATACCAACCGGCGCTTCGCACCGTAAGGCCAAATATCTAATGTCAAATGACAAACATGAGATTTGAGTTTTCAGTGCGAAGTGTTGGCCAAACGTGAAAAGTGTCCGCTTTAGGCGGAGAGGTTCCGATGGTAACGTCGGAATTCCGGTAAACCCTAGCGGCAGCAAGGTGGGATGGGAAGCTTTAGCTTTAAGTTTCTAGGTTTCACAGGCAAAAAGCTTGCTCACCGCATGACCTCAACGGTAACGTTGAGGCTAGATAAATAATCATCCCTGCCTGCCGAAAGGCAGGCTAGACAGAATCCGGCTTACCTGGCAGGAATAAGGAGTGTTTTGGATATTTTTTATTGCTAAATCGATTAACTGTTGCTAAATTGTATGTGCTTTTGTGTTTCTTCTCGCAGGCCTGCCTGCCGGTAGGCAAGCGCAAGGCCTGCCCCTATTCCTACTCTTACAATCTTGGATCAGCGCAAAACCTTCATCTTACGTGCCATTGTAGAAAGTTTTATCGAGACTGCTCGTCCGGTTGGTTCCAGATATCTACTTTCTGAGCATAAGCTAGATGTTAGTCCGGCTACGATCCGGAACGATATGGCTTATTTGGAAGAGATGGGACTACTCATGCATCCGCATACTTCAGCCGGTCGCATCCCAACTGACAAGGGACTCAGGACTTTTGTGGATGCTTTGGTTGAGGAAGATTTAAACTTCAGAGTTCCAGCTAAGCTACTTAAGAGACTCAAAGAGTTGGGAGAAATTAAAAACGAA
>JAQVLK010000057.1 GCA_028704165.1 Candidatus Altimarinota bacterium
ATGTACTTCCTTTTTGCCACAGTAAGGACAGAGGGGTATTTTTTGTCTCTGCATTGTAAAATGTGTGGTTAATGACTTAGTATAGCCTTTTACAGCTTGTCATTCCACACTATTTGGTACCAGTCCCATAATGAACAGGTTTGTTACGGTCTAT
This sequence comes from Candidatus Altimarinota bacterium, assembly GCA_028704165.1. Taxonomy (GTDB): domain Bacteria; phylum Patescibacteriota; class Gracilibacteria; order RBG-16-42-10; family JAQVLK01; genus JAQVLK01. Next base: position 155 of record JAQVLK010000057.1, read on the forward strand.
TGAAAGATATTTTGATAACAGAAATTCCTCAAGATAATAACAATCCTCACAAAAAAGGGGGTTATGAACTAAAAATGATTTTTGAGACAGAACAGATAAAAGAATTGGAAGCTCTTCTTGAGGATTTGAAAAAAGAATTTGGAGTTAGTGATATTAGAGAAATAAACGTCGATATTTTACATGAAAGATTTAAAACATTTATAGAAAACAAGCTAGTAAATCAGCTCGGAATGATTAATTACCCCTCTTTATCCAGAAGACCTGAAGAAGCCTTAAAAGAATTGAGTATTTTTGATGAAAAACCGGATATAAAGCTGTTTTTATACGAGTAAATCGTAACAGATAACCAACTATAAAATGCTAAATGGAATAGAAAAAGAGAAAGAGCTTACTGTTAAAAAGATTATCAGAAAAGCACTTTTAGATATTTTGTTTTTACTCTCAGATGTTGAAAAAGAGGATGCTCGCCATATTTCTGGATTAAAAAAGATTGCTATAACTAAAAACTTTAATGAATTTGCCAAGTTGATTGGTGATTCTTTTAAATCATGTTTTAAAGAACTGAGAGAAGATTATTCTCTGGAATTCGTTAATAACAGACTTGCAATGATCTTTGCTGGTGTGCTTCTTTACAAGAAGGGCGAAAAACCTGAATATTTAGGTAAAATTGAAAGCGTAATCCTCACTCAAGACCAGCAAAGCGGGGAAATAACTGTAAGATTGAGCCTTTTATATTCCAAAGCTGACAAGCAGGAAAAGAGATATATCTGTGGTAGTTACCAAGAGATTCTTGCTTCGTATAAATTTGAAGATTGAGGTATTTAAAAACTATGTGGTGTCTGTTTCCTAAATTTCCGATCCATCCTAAGCACATAAAAAAGGCCGGCTACGCTTATTAAAATAATACCGATCGCGACGTAGCTAGCGACACTATGGCCCCAAAGCATATAGTTGGGATTGTATTTGAGAGGTTCGGTGCTGACGGTCAAAGTTCCCATCAAGGCAGCGGCTACGAAGAAGCGTAAGCCGGCTAATTTGCGAATCTTGTGCATACTTCTCAGTACGAACAAGATTATTAAGTGCCCAAGGATTAAATAAAAGATCACCGGATGAACGCTCAGCCCGGCATAGGGGGAATCCAGATTCGCAAGAGTCATGCCCCAAGGAAGTTCAGTCGGCTTCCCAAAGGCGTTTCCGGAGAGACCGGCTGGACTCAAGAGATAGCCTGTATATCCTAAAATAAAAGCTACTTGGATCGCAAAAACCATCTGATCCAACCAAACCAGCACGTCTTGTTTGTGTTTCCAAGAAATATACCAAAAATACAGGGCACCGCCGATAATCGCTCCCCATAGACTCACTCCGCCCTGCCAGAAGAACAGAATTTCTCGTAAACGATGACTATAGAGCTCCCATTTTAATAGAACATGCAAGAGTCTGCCGGAAATCAAGCTTAGCAGAATAAAGGGAATGATATGATCAAGGATAAAAGCTGTTTTGAGCCCGTTTTTTTGAGCTAATTTATTAATAATCACCATACTCAAGAGAAATCCCAGAGCTGCAAAAATTCCAAAGGAATAGATCGTAACCGGACCAATTGAGAATAAAACTGGATACATTGATTTGTTTAAGTCACCTTTACATTCTAGGAACACTGAGCTCGGAAGTCAAAGGGAACTGAAAATGGCTGGAATGGTTATATTGTCCAATTGTTACATTGTTCCCTTGTTTCTTAACAATATAACAATACAGCAATCCAACAATTGCCTTGCTTCCTCCCCCTGTTTGCACTATCCTAAATTGGCTTTAAAGTTTGCTGATGTCAGCACTTAAAATCATATTTATCGGTGATATCGTAGGCAAGATTGGGCGTAAGGCTGTAGGGAAAATTATTCCAGACTTAAAAAAAGAATATGCCCCTGATCTGATCATAGCTAACGGAGAAAATCTGGCTCACGGAACAGGCATCACTCAAAAAACTCTGGAAGAGATTCTGCAAGCCGGAGTTGATTTTCTAACTTCCGGTAATCACATTTTTGATAAGCAAGACATTATTCCTTACTTAAATCGTGTGCCGGTTATCCGCCCTGCCAACTATCCTGACGGGGCACCTGGTCGAGGCTACGAAATTTTAAAGATAGCTAAGCACAAGCTCGCGGTCGTGAACTTGCTGGGCAGAGTTTTTATTGGTCCTCCGGTGGATTGCCCCTTTCGTATAATTGATGAGATTTTGAAAAAAATTCAGAAGGAGAAAGTTTCTGCAATCATTGTTGATTTTCACGCCGAAGCTACTGCTGAAAAAATAGCCCTTTTCCGTTATCTGGACGGTAGAGTTTCTGCTTTACTTGGAACTCATACTCACATTCAAACTGCAGATGAAGAAATCTCAGCCCAGGGAACAGCCTATATCTCTGATGTCGGAGGAGTGTATGGTCAAGAAACTGTAATTGGCGTTGATCAAAGTGTGGTACTAGAACGTTTTTTGACTGCTATGCCAGTCGTTCATAAATTCCCTGAATCAGGCAAAGCTGTTTTTAATGCTGTTTACTTAGAAATTGATACTAAAACTGCCAAAGCTGCTCAAATTAAAAAGATTTACAAGATCATCTAAAACTTTTTAGTCTCATGCCAAATAGGATCACTAAAACACATTTATCGGCCCTCTTTATTATTATTTTCCTACTTGGTTTGATTCTTGGATACTTCCTTAATATTGCTAAAATAAATTACTTTGGTAAAGACACTAACGTAGTCTTGGGAAATAGGTTGCAACTTGGTTTGTTAGATAAAATCTGGCAGTCATTGGAGAAGGATTTTCTTTATGATGATGATCTGGATAAAGAAAAAGCGGTTTGGGGTTCTGCCGAAGGGCTAGTTGCTGCTGCTGGCGACCCGTATACGGTTTTCTTGCGTCCAGAACTAAACAAGGAATTAGATATTACTCTTGATACCGAACTCGAAGGGATCGGTGCTGAAGTTGCGATGGAAGCTGGCTATCTCACAATTATCTCGGTCTTGCCAGATTCACCCGCCCGTCAGGCTGGTTTACAAAGTGGTGATGTGATCTATGAAGTCGATGGTAAGGCCACGGTAGGCATGAATGTCTACGAGGCTGTGGCTCTGGTACGTGGGCCAGATGGGAGCGAAGTCGATTTGACTATGATTCGTTCCGGCAAGGCCAAGCCTTTTGAAGTTAAGGTCAAACGCTCTAAGCTCGATATTCCCTTATTGGATGTGAATGAACTGGAAGATGGTATTTTGTACATTGGAGTTGGCTATTTTGGAGATAAACTGATGGATCAACTAAGTGAACACTATAATTTGATCAAAAGTGATAAAACAAAGGCTATTGTTTGGGATATGAGATACAACACGGGTGGTTTGTTGGAAGAGGCGGTAGCTTTGTCGAGCGAGTTTTTACCAGAAGGACAGACTATCTCCTGGCGCAAGTATAAAAACTTCAAGGAAGCTATCAAATCTTTTCCCGGATTCCAAAATTTTGCAGATCTAAATAAACCGATGGTTTTATTACTCAACGAGGGCTCAGCTTCTGCAACGGAAATTTTTGCCGGAGTGTTAAGAGATTATGAACTGGCAACTTTAGTAGGAGAAACTACCTTGGGGAAGGGGAGTATGCAGCAAATTGAAGAACTTTCTGGTGGCAGCAGTCTCAAAGTTACCATTGCTGAATGGTTAACACCCAAGGAGTACAATATCAATGGGATCGGAATTAGTCCTGATATTGAGGTAGAATTTGATCTAGAGGCTGATTATGATACCCAACTACAAAAGGCGATCGATGTCCTGAAGGAGAAGACTCAAATTTTGAATGCTGAATGATAAATTCTGGATTAAAGAACAAGTAATCAACCCTTTTCTTGGGCGATTTAGCTTGTCATAATGGGTGTTTTCTGAAATTCAGGCATAACACCCCACCCGGGGCACGTCGCTCGCGAGCGAGCGTGCCGGGGTTCCCCATCACCCTGAACTAACTCTAGCACACAAAGATTAAGAAAAGATTAAGACGTGATGGGACCAATACGCCATGCCTACGCCAAAAGCTTCGGCAGGTAAAAATAAGAATGATGAGAATGGAAGACGTAAAAATAAGAAATAAGCTGCGTAAGTACTTAAGCTTTATACTTACCAGCTTACTTAGCTTACATAAGCTTTATACTTAGCTCTGACTTCAACTGCTTCCAAGATCTGACATTCAACATTCCCGCCTGCCGGCAGGTTTACATACCGTAGGTATGCACGGCAAAATTTACAATTCAAAATTTTTATAGATCACTTTCCCTTTCCCGAAAATCACTTCATCACCCTGATTATCGGGTAACCAATTGATGATCCATCTGTTTTCAGGTTCTAAGATGAGAGTGCCGCCGCTTGATACCCAATTTTTGATCTTTCCATTATTCACAGCTGCTGCATCGAGCTGATCGATAGGAGCATAGATCTTTTGATAAATGCTTAGGTCGTGAGTAGCTTGTTTGCCTGGTGGCTTGAAGTATCCTTCGATCGAGATATTATCAGCCCAAAGTAAACTACTTAGCATACCGGGAGTATGTTCAGAAAGCAGATGAACTTGATCTAGCTTATGCTGATGCTTTTCGAAATCTCCAGCATTTAAGGCTAGCGATTTAGTCGGGATAATGATCCCAAAATTCGGTGGTTCGCTCGGAATGGTTTTGCTGAGGTTGCGGATCAGCCAAGCAGCCTTGATAGCTCCTTTGCTCTTGGGAAGTAACTTGCTGTTGGCTCCGAACATACTGCGTCCATCGGAACTTTCATCCCAACGAAAGATTCCTTGCAGATTTACACCTTGCAAATAATGATACATCAGCAAGTAGTAGAGAGAATCAGCATCCCAACTTTCACCTAAAAGGTTTGTCTCAACAATAATCTTGGGAACACGAAAGGTGTTCTCAGCGGCATAAACATTGGGAGCAAATCCATAAATATCATTAGCTACCACATCGCCTGCAAGTTCCAGCGCAGAAGGCTTGAGAGCGTAATGCAGAGCATCTGCAGCTGTAGATTCATAAAAAAGTGTCTTGTGCGCCAAGATTAAATCCGTGGGGGCTAATTCTTTGACCTCTTTGTAAACACGATTCAAATAATCATTCAGAGTATCTTGTCTGAATCTTTGAAAGAGGAAGAAATTATTATCAGCAGGATCAACCGGCAGGGGAGTGTTCTCGTCCAAGTTCAAAATTTTGAGCCAAACTTTCCAAGCCTGCTTGGCCCATTCAGAGTAGTCGATCAGCTGGTCTTTGAGATAAGACTGCTCATTGCCCAAGAAAACTGCCAGCAGATTGTTGTGCCTACTGTAATGTCTGACTGATTCCTGCTGCCACTCGATCTGGTCTGTGACGGCTGGCGAAGAAGGAGAAAAGGTTAGATAATGACCTTCGGCGACATGCTTTACATTCAAATTATCGTGAAAAACGGGCTTAATGTTATTGTCATAGAGTCTGATATCTCCGTACTTTTCGAAAACCCAATTCGGTGTGTAGTGTGGTGCCAAGAGAATTTCAACCCATAGTCCTTCCTCAGCAGCTATTTCCATTAGGCGGTCAAAATAAGCTGGAAATTCATAATTGTCTTCTTGTCCTTCAATGGCATTCCAGGAAATCTCCGAACTTATACCAATGAAACCTGAATCTCTAATCTCTTTTAATTCTTGCTTAAGGGTTTCTTCCTCAAAACTATTTTGTGATACTAATAGATTTACAAATAATCCACGCAAAGATTTGCCATTCACAATAATTTCTTTTTCGCTAAGCTCAACTTCCGGTTTGCTGGCAAAATCTTGCTTAGGGTAAAGTCTGGCGGTCGGGAAAGAATCATAAATGAGTTTGAGTGCTTGGCGGCGACTTAAAACTTCTGTCGAAGTATTATCACATCCTAAAATCTTGCAGGCAGTTTGCCAAGTAATAGCTTCATCCGGATGAAAGGTTCCATCTGCATAGCCTTGAATCAAGCCCAACTCTTTGAGGTATTTGAGTGAGCGTGAATAAAACTGATTGGTGGGTGTATCGTGAAAAGAACGTTCAGTAGCTTGTGATAGTTCACCAGTCTTCTTAACTTGGGCAAAAGCATACGCAAACTCGGCACGACTCATCGTTTGTTCTGGGAAAAGTTTGCCTTGCAATCCTTGAATAATTCTCTTTTCTTTGAAGTAGGCCAAGACTAGGTAGTCAGGGTCAGAGAAGGGGATATCATCAAACAAACTTAACTCTTTGGCATATTTACTAACAAGATTCTCGTAATGCTGCTTGATCGCAGCT
>JAQVLK010000058.1 GCA_028704165.1 Candidatus Altimarinota bacterium
TGAAGTTGATCCAGAAAAACTAAAACGTGTCGTTAAACTAATTAACCATCGACCACGTAAACGGCTTAAATACCTCACTCCTCACGAAGTCTTTAACAAAAATTGCGTTTTGAACTAGAATCTAAGTCTCCCGAGAATTACTTAAAATTATAAACACATAATTTTACCCAGAAGTTCTCTGTTCTCTCCTCCTATACCTCGCAGTAAACCCTCCGGAATATCAAGCTTACCATTTCTAATCTTAATCGTAACTGGTGTTTCTTGTTTAAGCATCTCGGTAGGATATGGTTTTCTTATCTCGACCATCCAGCCAATATCTCCTTTCCCAAGTTTATGGAAAGAGACCTGATCAGCAGATATCCCGCAATAAGCTAAATTCTTAAGAACGCTTTCTTTAGTCCAGCGTCTTGACCAAAAATTTCCTTGTCTAGTTGCCACAAAAGGAGATCCCACCCCAGTAATTAAATCCAAGCCACATTTTCTGTAAAAATCCCTCTGAGTTCGTTCTGCAAATGAGTTGCTTTCTTCGTCACCACGATAAATAGAGAAGAAAATTTTACCTCCGGGTTTGAGCGCACCATAAAAATTGTTATAGATTTCTATAAATTTACCCATTCTGTCCAGATATTGCTTATCATAAACCTTACGATCTTCGTCACGGAAATTACCAGAAGTAAAGAAACAGCAAATCACCCTATCGTAGATTTCGGGAGACATCTTCGCTTTAGCTGCATCACCTTCTACTATTAAAGCCTTACGTGATTTGACTTCTTCTAAACGGTCAAACAAATCCTGCGCTCCTTGCTCGTACAATGCTTCACGCTCTTGATACACCCTGTCAATCATCTTCTGCGCCGCTACCAACAGGTTACTTAATTCGCTTTTGTCCATTACGGATAACTCGACCAGATCGACAGGAAATTCATCTAGACGTTGCCTTAATACGCCTGCTAATTTGGCTATTTTCCGAGTATCTTCATTGAAGCTCAATTCATTATTATACCCTTCAACAATTCTCAGCATATCCAGACAAACGACTTGTTGGACATTCAGAGTTGCTAACTCAACCATATCTTTTGAGAATTCAAAACCGTGGTATCCTGCATATCCATCTCTAAGAATTCTCGACATACGGGCCGTACCGCAACCTATATCTGCGAGCAGTCCGACATTTTTACAGTGCTCAGAAAGAAATTTATTCTCGTGTTCAGCTGCATTTTGAATAGCATCGGGACGACAAGAAATCCTTAAAATATTTTTTACATTCTCATCATCAAATTCAGCATTTTCTTTCTCGCTAGAAGAAATTATCTCCTCTGAATCGCTAACAACACTGGCCTCTTTAAACTCCTCTGGTTTGTCTGGCTCAAATGATCGCTTTGCTAGATCATTTAAAGAAGGCTTTCTCCCCAAAAAAATATCTTTCACAATTAAGAAAATCGAGGCATTTCTTCGAACTCTTCCGGGCTGTCTTTCGCTCTGTATTTCACCATCAGAAACAGTTCCATTCATAGCATTATTTATAAACTTGCACGCATTCTAACATAATTATCCTAGATATGTCAACTAATTACCTTGTGCTGCAAGAGTTTACTCAGCTTCTTGAATAAATCAAGTTAATAGCCTGTAATTTTACTTTTTAGTCCACCAAATAATCCTCAACCTTCCTGTCGAAATTGGCTAACACAGGAGAAACACCTAGCTCTTTACGATATTTGTTATACACGATTGCAAGTGAGAAAATCCAAGCTAGATTTAGCCCTCCAGCCGCGATCATAAGTGCTACGAAGGTAATCGTGATCGGCTTGTGCTTGATATTGTGACAATAATAAACACCCAAGACCAGACTCAAGGACTTCAGGATCAGGTAGGCCTCAAGTAAGTAGAAAAAACTTTCATTTTTAAATTCCACAAATAAAAAGATCAAACACAGTACGATTATGAAATTAACCGTGATACTTTTGATGATTTTCTTATTCATGCTTTGTCTTTTCCTCTGCCAATTTTCTCATGGGACAGCTTCCATCGCCGCAACTATCGCACTTACTGCGAGCGTCTGTTTTGTAGAAACCGGTTCCCTTGAAGATTACATTGGGAGAACTGAGTAGTTTCTGTGTCTCCGGATGCCCACAAGCCAAACATTTCACCTCTTCTTGGTGTCCGGCAGGCAATTCCAGTTCAAAAACGTGCCCGCATTTTAAACATTTGAAATCGTGTCTTGGCATAGAAATTTTGAATTATGGATTCGGTACACTCACCATTTAACATTGTCATGGTGAAAGTTTTTATTAATCAGGAACTTACTACTGACATTCTGAGCTTGTCGAAGAATAAATTCTGAATTTTGAATTGAGGAAATTAGAACTTTGTAATTGGATGTTTAGATCCCAGCCAAAGGTTAATTGTCACATATCAATTCTCCAGCTTCAAACTATGTCCCATTTTTAGCTTTTTGGTCTTGAGATAGCGCTCATTGAAAGGATTACTGGGAGTCTCTAAGGAAACCACTTCACTGATTTGTAATCCGTACCCTTCCAGCCCTATTACTTTCCTAGGATTGTTCGTCATCAGTTTAATCTTCTTTAAGCCCAAGTCAACCAAGATTTGTGCACCGATACCATAGTTTCTCAAATCAGCATCAAAGCCGAGTGATTTGTTGGCTTCAACCGTATCTTGTCCTGCATCTTGTAAATTATAAGCCTCTAGTTTCTTTGCTAAGCCTATTCCTCGTCCTTCTTGCCGCATATAAACAAGAACTCCTTGACCAGCCTGTTCGATTTGCTGCATAGCTGCATGTAGCTGATCTCCACAATCACAACGCAAAGATCCGAGCAAGTCACCGGTCAAACATTCTGAATGTACACGTACCAGCACTTCCTCTTTCCCTTTAATCTCGCCTTTTACCAAAGCAAAGTGTTCCTTGTGATCCAACTCGTTTTCAAAAAGGATCATTTGGAATTCTCCCCACTTGGTTGGCAAGAAAGACTCAACCGATCTTTTTACGAAACTCTCTCGCTGCAACCTATAAGCAATCAAATCTTTGATAGAAATAAGTTTCAAGTCGTGTTTGGCAGCAAACTTCTGCAGTTCGGGCAAGCGTGCCATACTTCCATCTTCTGCGATAATTTCACACAAAACTCCGGCAGGATTTAGTCCGGCTAGACGTGCCAGATCTACCGAAGCCTCGGTGTGCCCCGCACGCTTCAGCACTCCTCCAGACTTGGCTTCCAGTGGGAAAATATGTCCCGGACGTGCTAAATCGTCCGGAGTAGTTTTTTTGTCCAATAACACTCTGATAGTTTCAGCGCGATCAGCAGCTGAGATACCGGTACTGACATTTTTCTTCGCGTCTACAGAGATCGCAAAAGCGGTATCATGCAGAGCGGTATTTTTTTTGACCATTTGTTCAATCTCGAGTTTCTGCAATTTCTCCGCAGTTAATGCGACACAAACAAGCCCTCGCCCTTCCTTGGCCATAAAGTTGATATCGTCCGGTCGCACTTTGGCAGCTGCCATGATCAAGTCTCCCTCATTTTCACGATCTTCATCATCTACCACAATCAGCATTTTGCCTTGCTTGTAGTCCTCGATAGCAGCTTCGATCTTAGAGAACATAGTTTTTACTCGTTTAGCGGGTGCCATTGTGACACAAAAGGCCGCAAACTGGAAGGGGATACTGGAAACTAAATGGCTGTGGCATTGTTACATTGTGGCATTGTTACATTGTTGTATTGTTGTCTTTTTAACAATGAACCAATATAACAATTGTATTTAGTTTCTCTGTTTCATATCCTTTGTCTTTAGCGCAAGTTATGTATAGAATCATACTGCAAAATATGAATTAAATGATTTATTGGCAAAGTGTTTTCATCTTGTTGATTTTAAGTTTAAGTCCAGCTTTACTCTGGCTTTATTTTTATTATCGCAAAGATTACATCCAGCCGGAACCCAAAAAATTAATCGTAAAAACTTTTCTTTATGGCATGCTAGCAGCCTTACCACTTCTTGTAGTCCAGTATGTTAATCGCTTCTACCCGGATTGGAGTGTCCTAAATTTGGTTCAGCGCAGCATCTCAAACTACTTACTAGGCTCTATTCTTTTTTACATGATCGTAGCCTATGTAGAAGAATATTTGAAGCACATCGGGATGGTGGCCCTCGTTGAAAAACACCGTTCAGAATTTGATCAGATTGTGGATGGGATTATGTATGCCGTCGCTTCCGCTCTCGGTTTTGTATTCGTCGAGAATCTCCTTTATTTCTGGGCCGCACAAGCAGTGTTTGGTCTCAGCGCACATCTTTTATTAATCTTCTCTGTGCGTGCCATCGTCTCCACCTTGGCACATACCGTCTTCTCAGGTTACTTCGGTTACTTTTATGCCAAAGCTAAGTTGGATCACCACATCACTAGTAGCAACAAAACAAAGCTCACTCATTTCAACCGCGACCTGCTTAGTGGCGCTTGGAAGTTGCATGTCTTTCGTAGTCATCTTAGCGTCAATCGGCCCTCTCAGAGCAAACACGAACCCAGGCTCCTAGTTGCAGAAGGTTTCTTCTTAGCATTTATTCTGCATTTTATCTATAACATGCTCGTCAGTGTTAATTTTGGAACTTACAATTTTGCCTACTTGGTAGTTCCTCTCCTTTTCCTAGCTGCTTATTATTTATTTTCGCAATTCTACTGCGAACACAACCATATTATTGTCAAAAGAAAACCCGGAAAGTTATTGGATATTTTGTGCTGGCCGGAAAAGAGAAAGTTTATCAAAGAATACGGGCACTCTGAGGAGGAGTGGCGGGAGTTGTTTGTGAGGAAATAATTAGTGATAAATACCGTCAGTTACTTTCCCACGCACCTCCTCCATACGCTCTAGCATAGGAGCAATGACATGATAATGCGATGCTGGCTCTGCGAAGACACTTAAAATTGTTTTATCTCTACTAATACAGTGATCTGGATTTATAGAACCTCCCATTTCTCGGCTTTCTAATGCACGCGGATATAAAGTTCCGAGTTTACCGGTATCCATGTCTGATTGCACTGGCACAGGAGATACCGCCTCAGATTGTTCTCTTGTAAAGGATATTCCTAGTTTTTTCATAATTTCTCGACGCTGCCATTCAAGCCCCGGCAAGAGATCCTCTCTTACAATTTGAAACTGAGCCGGACTGGTAAAAATTCTGCAAGTTCTATTGTCATTACTGATACAGTGCTCGTCTCCCAACCCAGCCATGCTTCTGCTGTGCAAGGGAGATGGAGCAATTCTAGGTGGGGAGGGTGTCTTAAGACGATCTACTGTAAGAGCTAGAAAATCTGTTGATAATACTCCCAATGTCTTTCTAGCAACTGACTCCAAATTATTTTTCATATATTTAAACTGTTAACCATACACATTCTAACATTTGCCAGGATGTTTGAAAAATCAAATAAAAGTGGCGCATAATTATATTGCACTGCTAATAATCCTCACACGTTAAAATTTCTCTCCCTTAGCTTTTAGCTAATAGCTTCTACTCCTGCCCAATCCTGTAAATCATCGTAGCCACATCTTGGCGCAGGATTTTGGTATCAGGATTAACCGTATCACCAGGCAAATCAAGCAAATGATCTCGGTATACGACATAAAGATACGGAGCATACCATTCACTGGTGGCAACGTTCGTAAACGGTAATTCAGGAGCTTCATCCGGTACATTAACGTTTAGGGTGTTGAGAATAATCTTCAAAGACTCGACCAGTGTTACTTCGTTATTCGGTTTGAAAGTACCATCCGGATAACCTCCGACGATCCCAAGCTTCTTAGCAGTGGCAACGTAAGATTCTACCCAATGATCCTGGACATCACTCAAGTCACTTTCTCCACTGGGAGTTAAACCGCGTGCGCCCATCACAATCTTAAGTAATTCGGCACGTGTTATTCGACCGGTTGGCCTGAAGGTTCCATCGGCATAACCGTTAACGATACCTTCTTGCTTCAAATAAATAATCTCATCATAACGAGGATGTGTTGGCGGTACGTCCGGAAAGTCCGCTACGGCAACTTCCTCCACTTCATCAAGCTCTGCTGCGCTCACTTCACTCACATTTTCTGCGACTTCAGCTGCCACTATATTTTCATCTTCGGCGACAATGATGTCTGTTATTCTCGTATCTGCTTCCTCTGAAGGAGGCAAACTCTCTTCCCAAGCAGGTGGAGTGATATCCAGCTCTTCCTCAGGGACCAGGTCAACTGGAACTTTCTTGCGACCGGCAACTTGAATCTCGCGGATTCCAGCCAGTCTGGTACGCCAGTACTCTACATTGAGATCATCGTAC
>JAQVLK010000018.1 GCA_028704165.1 Candidatus Altimarinota bacterium
GCTAGAATTGTTTTCGCAGATGAATTGAAGGCTTCGGATGTCATTATGATTTCTCGTAAGGGACAAGTCGTGAGAATTCCTCTGTCTAGCTTCAAGAAACTGGGACGTGCTACTCAAGGAGTGATTGTCATGAGACTCAAGGCGGGAGATAGAATTTCTTCTCTAGAGGTTTTAACGAAAGAAAAAGAAGAAGTTGCCTTGATCGAAGAGAATACAACACCTGAAGCTCTTCCTCTTATCAAAGAACAAGTGAAGGTGGAACAAGAGATAGCTCCGAAAGTAGTAAAGCCTATTCTCAAGAAAGAAACTCAAGTTGTACAGAAGAAAGAACCGGTGAAGCCTAGCAAAAAAACTGATACTGGATTTAGTAAGCAGAAAGTAGCGAAAAAAAATAGTGCTGGCTTTCAGAAAAAAGGTATTAAAAAATGATGAATTTTGAATTATAAATTTTGAATGTAGGACCATTTAAAATTCACCATTTGTAATTCGGAAATTCTATGAGGGAGGCAGTCTTCTACGAAATAGTGGATGATGATAAAGTTTGTTGCCATGTTTGCGGGCACGGTTGCATCATCCCTGAAGGCAGGACCGGCCTTTGTGGAGTGCGCTACAATAAGGGCAATACGCTCTATGCCTTGAATTATGGTAAGGCTATTTCGGCTGCCGTAGATCCAATAGAAAAAAAACCTCTTTACCATTTTTTACCGGGAACAGAGAGTCTTTCGGTTGCCACTGTCGGTTGTAATTTTCGTTGCGCCTTCTGTCAAAATGATGACATCTCCCAATACCCAAAGAATAAAAATCACGATATTCCGGGCTTTGATCTTGCTCCTGAAGAAATCGTGCAAAAGGCTTTGGATAACGGTTGTAAGTCCGTATCTTACACCTACACTGAGCCTACGATTTTTATCGAGTACGCTCATGACACGGCTAAGTTGGCACATTTGCACGGACTAAAAAATATTTTTGTGAGTAATGGATATATGAGTCGCGAAACAATTGATTATATTTTCCCTTACCTTGATGCAATTAATATTGATCTCAAAAGTTTCAGCGAAGAGTTTTATCATAAACTGTGTGGAGCTCATCTGGAAAAGGTTTTGGAAAACATTAAATTATTTCACGAGCTTGGTGTTTGGATGGAAATTACAACACTTGTTATTCCAACAGAGAACGATAGTCGAGAAAATTTTGAAAAAATTGCGAAATTTATTTCAGAAATTGATACTGAAATTCCTTGGCACATTTCACGTTTCTATCCGGCGTATAGGATGAATGATCTCCCTCCCACTAGTTTTGAAAAACTTAAAGAAGCTTATCAGATAGCCAAAAAATCAGGATTAAAAAATGTCTATATTGGGAATTATCCTACGCATGATTTCGAAAGTAGTTACTGTCCGAGTTGTGAAGAAATAATTATTGAACGTGAAAGTTTCAGAATAAAAAATAAATTACAAAAAAATATTTGTAAAAAGTGCGGAGAAAAAATTGCAGGAATTTTTGAATGACAAATATTTTTTCTGCTTAAAAATAAAAATGTCACATCCGATTTACGCTTTACAGATAACGTTATTCAAGAAGTCTTGCTAAGTATTGAAAAACTTTTACTGATTTATTAATAATACATTTCAAATGTAAATATTTTTTTTGCAAATCTTTTTTACAAGAAATACCTACAAAAAGATTGTTTAAAAATGAAAAGTGTTTATCCTATTTGAATGTAAGACGAATTACTTTTTATTTCCTGTATTTCCTAAAGTAAATCGAAAAAATAACAACTAGAGAGGGGGTGTCATTATGCCAGCAAAAAAGAAGAAAAAAGCTGCTAAGAAAGTAGTTAAGAAGAAAGCAGCTCCAAAAAAGAAAAAAGTAGCTAAGAAGGCCGCTCCTAAAAAGAAAAAGGTAGCTAAGAAGAAGAAAAAATAAAGGCCTTTCTTTTTTCTTCTAATTTCCCTTGGAAAAAAGCGACCAAGCGTACGGAGAGATTCGTGCGCTTGTTTGTTTAACCTTGATTACCATGATTGGACCTTGATTGCCATGATTGGAGAGGGAAGGCAGGGATGAGGGGCTAGGGTTTAGGGTGTCCGAGTACCGAATAAGGACTAGGGTGTTTTTAACTAGCCCCAAAGGCCTGCCTGCACCAAAGGCGTCCCTTTGGGACCGGTAGGCAGTGGTCCCCTTGGGATGACTAGATTCTTACACTTTCACTTGCACTCAAGTTAATGGTTAAATTGTTAGAACGGTCTGAATGGCTTAATTGTTCTCCGCCTGGGCGGATTCCCTTGTTCTTTTGGTCGAAAGGGCTTCTTTGGTAGCTACTAGCTAATAGCTATTAGTTATGGTAAAAAGTGTCTGTAATTAAAAGTTATCTCCCTGACGGGAGAGCCGTGCTACGAATACGGCACATGCGAATGGGATACTTATATAAATTAACCATAATAAAAAATGGCAACTTATAAGGAAAGTGGCGTGGATATTGATGCCGGTAATGAAAGCGTGATTCGTATCAAAGATGTTGTAAGAGAAACTTTTACCGATGCGGTCGTGACCGGATTAGGCTCTTTTGGAGCAATGTTTTCTTTGAAAGAATTCAAGGATCTTGAAGATCCTATTTTGGTACAGAGCATTGATAGTGTCGGAACGAAATTGATGATCGCGACTATGATGAACAAACACGATACCATCGGAATAGATATGGTCTCGCATAGTGCCAACGATGTACTCTGCCAAGGGGCACGACCACTCACTTTCCTAGACTATATCGCTGCCAATAAGATCAAGCCTGATCATGTGGAACAAATCGTGAGAGGCGTAGCAGAAGGTTGTAAGCAGGCAGGGATGTCTGTGATTGGTGGAGAGATTGCTGAACTGCCCGGAGTTTATGCCGAAGGCGAATATGATTTGGTTGGTGCGGTAGCAGGAGTGGTTGATCGTTCACGCGTAGTGACTGGTGATAAAATTGTTCCAGGAGATAAAGTTATCGGACTCGCTTCGGTCGGCCTACATACCAATGGTTTTTCACTGGCTCGCTACGTGCTATTTTCTTTGAAAGGCTACAATGTGACAGATTATATGGAAGAACTTGGGGAAACTTTGGGAGAAGCTTTATTGAAACCGCACAGATGCTACGCTCCACCTGTTCTACAGCTCTTGGATGAATTTGAGATCAAAGGAATTGCCCATATTACGGGTGGTGGTCTCATTGAAAATCCAATTCGCGTCTTACCTGATAATTGTGGTATGAAAATTTACAAAGACAAGTTCACTGCTCCACCGATCTTCAAGTTAATTGTTAATAAAGGAGAAGTGTCGCAGCATGAAGCTTATCGTACACTCAATATGGGTGTTGGAATGATCCTGGTAGTTGCGGCAGACAAGGTAGATGCTGTCCTGAAACGTCTCTCCGAACTGGTAGATTATCCGGTCTGGGAGATTGGTGAAGTGGTAGAGGGGGAGAAGAAGGTGCAGATAAGCTAGGGACTAGAAGCCACAAGCTACAAGCTATTAGCTAGGGACGTGGATTTGTAATACGGTCTTATATTTGTTAAGATCGACTCCTTTCTTAGTATTAAATTATAGAAATATGGTGGAATCATCAATATCGGAAAATGCTAAATTTGAAGAAGTTGACAGGCAAGAATTGATTCTCTCTATGGATGGGACACCTCTTTCGGAAGAAGAGATTATTTCAAGAATAGAGGGACGCCGTGTTGGTTATGGTATTAAAACAGTCATACCCCAGACGGATTGGCATAATCCAATAAAGAGTCTCAATCATTTATTGTTTTGGAATCAGAGGGGAAGAGTCAGAGATATCTTGGAAATACTGTCCAGACCTGAGGAGGGAGATCCGATGGTAGATATCAAAAGTTTGGAAGAGTTGGAAGGATCAAAGGAGGAAGTTTCCGGTGATCTTGCAATTGGAAGAAGTGAACTAGCTGCTTGGCAAAAAAAACTTCATGAAATCGAAAAAATTCATGAAGAAGATAATCGTGGATTTTGGGAAAAAATATTACAGTATCCACTTGATGACTCTCCAGATCAAACAGATCCATTATTTAGAATTGGTGTAATGAATATGTTTGAACAAGATATTCGCAAAATACGTTCTAAGCTTTTCTTTGCCCTCACTCCAGCCGGTTTGGAATATAAAAAATTGCTTGAACCGCGGGAGAAATTACGCAAGGAAGCAGCAAGAAATAAACTCTGCGCAGAGATAGATGCCAGAGAGGCTGGAAGAAAGGGACTAGAAGCTACAAGCTAAAAGCTAGTAGCTATAAGCTAGGGAGGGGACATATCAATTTCTCAAAGAGATTATTTTCAGAGTGGCTGGAATCATCAGACAAAAATTACTGTAATACTGGAAAGCGCTGTCATTTTAGAAACCAGACTTGATTTGACACTCCTTGCTTCCCCATGTAATTTATTTCTGCTTAGAAACCCCTTCCATACATGCCATTTCGTATAGAAGTCAGAAACACAGCCGAAGATACTAGGGCTAGTGTGCGTTTGGCTAGGCTCAGAGAGCTTGGGATAGCTATTACAGCGCTAGATTTGTCAGAAGTTTATACGATTGATAAAGATTTTACAGACGAGCAAAAAGAGCAAATAGCCGACATGTTGGCCAATCCGGTCACGCAAAGTTTTACTTATGACAAAGCCAATGCCCCAGCCGATTTTGATTGGGCTATTGAGATAGGTTTTTTACCGGGAGTGACTGACAACGTTGCCAATACGACCACCCAGATGGTTGAGGATTTGCTTCAGGTCGAGTTTAAAAAAGGAGGCCAAGAAGGAGTCTACACGAGTCAAGTTTATTACCTAAAAGGTAGTTTGGATGAAGCTACTTGCAAGCAAGTTGGTAACACTTTCTCTAATAGTTTGATCCAGCGTGTACACATCAAGAGTAAGGCGGAATTTGAGAAAGCCGCTGGGATGGATGTCGTTGTGCCGAGAGTTCAGCTCAAAGAAGGTGTCAAAGTCGATGAAGTTTCCTTGGAAATTCCCGATGGAGAGCTAAAGATCCTTGGCAAGCAAGGAATTCAAGACGCAGATGGAACGCGCAGAGGGCCTTTGGCTTTGAGTCTTCAATATTTAGAGACCATTCGTGATTATTTCCGCGCAGAAAAAAGAAATCCCAAAGATATTGAATTAGAATCTTTGGCACAGACTTGGTCGGAGCACTGCAAGCATACGATCTTTGCTTCGCCGCTCGACGAGATCGGAGAAGGTCTTTATAAGGGGTGTATCAAACGTGCCACTAACGAAATTCGTGCTGCCAAAGGAGACCAAGACTTTTGCGTCTCTGTTTTTACCGATAACTCAGGAGGTATCCGCTTCGATGAGAACTGGATCGTGACGCACAAAGCTGAAACTCACAATAGTCCTTCCGCGCTCGATCCTTACGGAGGAGCGATTACGGGCATAGTCGGTGTTAATCGTGATTGTATCGGTTTTGGTAAGGGTGCCAGACCAGTTATGAATTGTTATGGTTATTGCGTGGGCGATCCTCGTGATCAGGAAATTATTTATCGTGACGAAGCCCTCACAAATCCGGCACTCTCTCCTCGCAAGATCTTGGATGGGGTGGTGCATGGGGTGCATGATGGTGGTAACTGTTCCGGTATTCCTACTCCACAAGGTTTTTGTTATTTCGATGATCGTTACAAAGGAAAACCTTTGATCTTTGTTGGTACCGTTGGCCTTATCCCCAGCAAAGTAAATGGGAAGGATTCTTGGAAAAAGACCGCCCAAGCGGGTGATTTGGTGGTTATGCTTGGAGGACGCGTGGGACAAGATGGTATCCATGGTGCAACTTTCTCTTCTGAAGCCTTGAGTGCTGGGAGTCCAGCTACAGCCGTGCAGATTGGTGATCCTATTACTCAGAAGAAGTTCAGTGATGCCATTGTGCGTGAGGCGCGCGACTTAAACTTATACAACAGTATTACTGACAATGGTGCCGGGGGGCTTTCCTGTTCCGTGGCAGAAATGGCTAAGGAGTGCGGTGGTTGTGAAGTTGAATTGGAGAAAGTTCCCTTAAAATATCCCAATCTTGAGCCTTGGAAAATTTGGATTTCAGAGTCTCAAGAACGTATGACCTTGGCTGTTCCTATTGGAAAATGGGAAGATTTTAATGATTTGATGAAAAGAAGAGGAGTGGAAGCAACTGTCATTGGTAAATTTACAGACTCCGGACGTTGCAAAGTTTCTTACAAGGGAGAGGAAATTATGGATTTGGATATGAATTTCTTACATGATGGCCTTCCCGAGACTCGCCTGAGTACAACTTACACAGGACCTGAGAATAAGGAGCCAGGGTTTGCATGTCCAGAAAATCTGAATGAAACCATGCTCGACATGTTGGCACGACCGAATAGCACTTCTTACGAATTTATTTCTTCACGTTATGATCATGTGGTCTTGGGTGGGCACGTGCTCGGCCCACTCCACGGTCCCGGACGCGTGAATGCTGAGGCTAGTGTCTCTTTGCCAGTTTTAGATTCTAGGAAGGCTGTAGTGCTCTCTCAAGGGCTACATCCACGTTATAGTGATCTGGATACTTACCATATGGCAGCCTGTAGTATCGACACTGCTATTCGCAATGCAGTTGCGATTGGTGCTGATGTTGATTATCTGGCAATTATGGATAATTTCTGCTGGTGCTCTTCAAATGATCCGGAAAGGTTGGGACAGCTCAAGGCTGCAGCTCAAAGTTGTTACGACTATGCGACAGCTTATGGAACACCGTTTATTTCCGGCAAGGATTCTATGTTTAACGACTTCCAAGGCTTTGATAAAAAAGGCCAAGCGATCAAAATTTCAGTGCCACCAACCTTACTTATATCCACAATAGGAGTCATTCCCGAAGTCAGCAAAGTTCAAAGTATGGATTTAAAATTTGCGGGGGACTTGGTTTATGTGATCGGAGAAACTAGAGCTGAACTGGGAGCATCCGATTATTATCATTATAAGGGAGAGGGGCTAGGGTCTAGGGTACCGCAAGTTGACGCCAAAGCAGCTTACAAATTATACCAAGACTTCTTCCAAGCTATGCAGCAAGATCTGATCACTTCCTCACTAGCTGTGAATATTGGAGGGCTGGGAGTTGCGCTGATGAAGAAAGCGATTGCGGGTTTGAAGGGAGTAGAGATTGAGCTTGCAAAAGTTAAACACGAAGGCATAGAGCGTGATGATTATTTACTCTTCTCCGAAACTCAGAGCCGCTTTGTGGTTTCTGTAAATCCGGCCAATCAAGAGAAATTCGAAGAGCTTTTTGGAGACCGAGTTTCTTTGATTGCTAAGGTGCGCGACGATGATAAATTTATCGTGAAGGGACTTGCCGGGAATGAGATTGTGAACTTGAAGGTGGGGGAAATGCATGATACTTATCATGAATTATTCAAAAATTACTAAACCGATACGAATGCCCCGAATAAATACAATGCGAATGCCACGAATAGAAAAATATTTAGTGTTTTTTGCAGTTATTCGTATCATTCGCATGCATTCGTAGATTAGCATCGTCTCTTAATGTATTAACTTAAATGTCAGCACCAAAAGTTATAATCATGTCGGGCTACGGACTCAATTCAGAGCTTGAATCCAAGGTTGCATTCTGTCGTGCCGGAGCGGAGGTCGAGATTGTACATATCAATGATTTAATTGACGGTCACAAAAAACTGCTTGATTATCAAATCTTTATGGTGCCGGGAGGTTTTTCTTTCGGGGATGATACCGGTTCAGGTAATGCTTACGCCAACCGTATCAAGAATAATTTAGGAGCAGAGTTGGCTAAATTCATGCAAGAAGATCGTCTGGTGATTGGTGTCTGTAACGGTTTCCAAGTCTTGGTGAATCTGGGACTTTTACCCGGATTTGATAACGATTACACGCAGCGCAAGATTGCTCTGATGCCCAATACTTCGGCACACGTGGAGTGTCGCTGGGTCAAGATCCGGCCGGTTTCTCAGCAATGTGTCTGGCTCAAAAATTTGCAAGATATGCATGTTCCGATTGCACACGGTGAAGGACGTTTGACCACGGACACAGAGACTTTGCAGCGCTTGAAGGACCAAGATCAAATCGCTTTCCAGTATGTTGATGAAAAAGGTAATCTGGCCCAGGGTAAGTTTCCGGCAAATCCAAATGGCGCGACCGAAGATATTGCCGGAGTTTGTGACGAGACAGGTCGTGTGCTTGGTTTGATGCCTCATCCTGAGCGCACACTTTCCTTTTTCAATGAAGAAGGCTGGACTCGTAAAAAAGAACAGCTCTTGCGCGAAGGTCAGGAACTCCCTACAGTGGGAATCGGACAAGCGATCTTTGAAAATGGCGTGAAATACTTTAAATAGCTATTTAGCTATTTAGCTTCCTAGCTAACTAGAATTTTTCTAATTAGCTAAGTAGCTAACAAGCTAACAAGCTAGTCTATGTGTGGTTTTGCTGCCATTTACGCCAATCAGGATGTCGCCGCTGAGCTCTATGATGCTCTGCTAACTATTCAGCACCGTGGTCAGGATGCCGCTGGGATTGTGACTTACGACGGGAATTTTCATCTCGAAAAAGATGAAGGTCTGGTGCGTGAAATTTTTGATAGTAAAAAAATGCAACGTCTGACCGGTAATATGGGTGTTGCTCATGTACGTTATCCGACCGTGGGACATGGTGGCAAGGAAGATGCTCAGCCTTTCTTGGTAAATTCGCCTTTTGGAATTGTGATGGCTCACAACGGTAATTTATTCAACTGTACCAATCTCAAGGATGAGCTATTTCGTTTGGATCTGCGACATGTTAATTCAGGCTGCGATGTTGAAATTATCCTGAACCTTTTTGCAGCGGGTCTTACCAAACAAAAGGTCAACGTACTTAGTCCTGAAAATATTTACACCGCTGTGCAAGAAGTTTTTGATCGTGCCAAAGGTTCATACTCTGTGGTGGGCATGATTGCCGGTCAGGGTATGGTCGCTTTCCGTGATCCATTTGCCATTCGGCCCATGATCATGGGAAAACGTGAAACTAGCTTGCGTACTGAATACATGTTTGCTTCTGAGACAGTTGCTCTGACTACCTTGGGGTTTGAAGTTGCACGTGACGTACAGCCGGGTGAGGCTATTTTTATCGATATGACCGGAGAGTTACACAGTAAAATTATTGAGAGAAAAGGTTATCATCCTTGCATCTTTGAATACGTGTATTTCGCTAGACCTGATTCTGTGATTGATAAGATCAGCGTTTACAAAAGTCGTCTCAGAATGGGTGAGAAGCTAGCTGCCAAGGTCATCGAACGTGATCTGGAAGTCGATGTGGTTGTGCCGGTTCCGGATTCTGCCAAGACTTCTGCCATCACACTTGCTGCTAATATTGGAGTGAAATATCGTGAAGGACTTGTAAAAAACCGTTATATCGGTCGGACCTTTATCATGCCAGGGCAGGAAATCCGTAAAAAATCTGTACGCCAAAAACTTAGTCCCGTTGAACTGGAATTAAAAGGCAAAAAAGTTTTACTGGTTGATGATAGTATTGTGCGCGGTACGACTTCCAAGAAGATTATTCAGATGGTGCGCGATGCCGGTGCCGAAAAAGTTTATTTTGCCAGTTGTGCTCCACCACTTCGTTTTCCTTGTCCTTACGGCATAGATTTGCCGACGAAGAAGGACTATATCGCTAATAATTTCACAGAAGAAGAGGTAGCCAAGGCAATCGGCGCAGATGAGTTGATCTATCAAGATCTGGAAGACCTGAAGGATGCTTGCGGTCTGAAACTTGAAAAATGGAATCCTGAGATTGATTCTTTCTGTACAGCCTGCTTTGATGGTCATTATCCGACGCAAGATATTAATGAAGACATTATCGAAGATTTCGGTCGTGAAAGAAAAGATGAGCAGAATGTGGTAGCTTCGCAGGTGTCTTTGGTCTAAAATAAGTAGTAAGTACAAAGCTTAGTAAGTAGTAAGTGATGCAGACTTACTTTAGCTTATTACTTTATACTTATCTTTCTATTTGTTCTTTCAAGCTTCCTAGCTTAAGATGCTTGTAGTTAGAATAATTCAAAATATTGTGTGCGGAATCATTGGAACAATCAGCAACGGAGAGGTGGCAGCTGATCTTTACGATGGCTTGCTGGGCTTGCAACATCGTGGTCAGGATGCTTGCGGCATGGTGACTTTCTTTGATAATAAATTCAAAGTTCGCAAGGGAACCGGATTGGTGAGAGAAGTTTTTTCAATGGAAAGTTTACTTGAGTTGCGAGGACAAATTGGGATTGGGCATGTGCGCTATCCGACTGCTGGAGCACGCGCTGGTGAAGCGGAAGTGCAACCTTTTTTACTCAATTCGCCCTACGGCCTAGCCCTAGCACATAACGGGAACCTGACGAACGCTGATAAATTGCGTCAAGAGCTTGAAAAAAAAGATTATTATTTTAATTCCAGTTCGGACTCGGAAGTTTTACTGACTTTATTGGCGGATGAACTGAGGAGTAAGGCGAAAAAAACTTTAAAAAATGAGCCTATCTTTGCAGCTGTCGCTGAAGTTATGCAGAAGGCTCAAGGGTCATACTCGGTAGTCGTTCTGATAGCTAATTTCGGACTCTTGGCGTTTCGTGATCCGGCTGGTATCAGACCCCTCATTTTTTGTGAAAGAGCAACTGGGTTTGCCAAGGAATCCTTGATTGCCTCTGAGCCAAGTGCCGCCACTCTCCTGGGGTATGATAACTTCAAAGATGTCGAAGCTGGTGAAGCTATTTTGATTGATCTCAAGGGTAATTTAGAGAAAAAGCAACTGGCGAAGGCTCAGCACACTCCTTGTATTTTTGAGTATGTTTATTTGGCACGTCCCGATTCTGTACTTGATAAACTGAGTGTTTATAAAGCACGTCTCCGGATGGGAGAAAAATTGGCTAAGCAAATCCTCAAGAGTGAACTCGAAATCGATGTAGTTGTGCCTGTGCCGGATTCTTCCACTACTGCTGCGATTACTTTGGCTTACAATTTGGGCATCAAATATCGTGAAGGACTGGTGAAAAACCGCTATATCGGTCGTACTTTTATCATGCCGGGACAAGAAATTCGCAAAAAATCCATTCGTCACAAATTAACTTCAGTTGATCTGGAACTAAAGGGTAAAAAAGTTCTCTTGGTGGATGATAGTATCGTGCGTGGCAACACTTCTGCACGTATTGTAGAAATGGTAAGAAAAGCTGGTGCCGAAAAAGTTTATTTCGCTTCCGCTGCGCCTCCTCTCAAATGGCCTTGTTTTTACGGAGTGGACTTCCCGACGCGTGCCGAACTTGTTGCTGCCTATCGCTCGCTAGATGAGATTAAAAAAGAACTTGGTGTCGATGCGCTTTTTTACCAAACCTTAGAAGACCTGAAAGCTGCTTGCGGTGAAGGTCGTACTGACTTAAATCCTCATCTCAAAGGTTTTTGTGCGGCTTGTTTCGACGGGAATTATCCTCTTGGTAAAATCGATGTGGAGGCGATGGAGAAGGAGGGGAAGCAATGTTGAATTTAAAAACAAGGGGGCATGCCCCCTTGTCCAATGGTGCTGAAAATTAACGTGTAAAGACGCATGATTATGCGTCTCTCAATATCTATAAAAGTCTTAATCTTATGTCAAAGAACGTCCTCCTCGTCGGAAATGGTGCCCGTGAACACGTCATGGGAGAAACTATCAAGCGTTCTCCTCAAAATCCCAAGCTCTGTGTCTTTGCTGCTATTCACAATCCGGGATTGATGAAGCTCGCAGACGCTTATCGCGTTGCGCCTTTGAGTGATTTTGAGGCTCTCAAGGCCTTTGTGGAGGAAGAAGGGATTGAGTTGGCTGCCATCGGTCCGGAGAATCCTCTGGGCGAAGGTATTGCTGATTTCTTACTTTCCTTGGGTGTCAAAGTAGCTGCTCCTATCAAATCCTTGGCCAGATTAGAAACTGCCAAGTCATTTACACGTGATTTATTAGCTAAGTATGATATTCCCGGTAACCCACTTTTTCGTGTTTTTTCAGATAGCGAAGGCATGCTGGAATTTATGCGTGACGATTTGAACGGGGAGTTTGTAGTGAAAGCTGAGGGTTTGCACGGTGGCAAGGGAGTGAAAGTGATGGGGGATCATTTTAACAGTATTGAAGAAGGATTAGCTTTTGCTGAGGAATGTATTCAGGAAGAGGGGAAGGTGGTGGTCGAAGAAAAACTTTACGGCCAAGAATTTAGTCTGATGAGTTTCGTGGACGGGAAAACGGTCGTAGATATGCCTGCGGCTCAGGACCACAAACGTGCTTTTGAAAATGACGAAGGACCTAATACCGGTGGTATGGGGACTTACTCTGACGCAAATCACAGCCTACCTTTTCTCACGGAAGAAGATCTCAAGAAAGCGCATGAAATCACGGTGCAGGTTATGCAAGCGCTGGAAAAAGATCACGATGCTCTCTATAAAGGTGTCATGTATGGAGGCTTTATCGCAACTGCCAAAGGAGTTAGCCTGATCGAGTACAATGCGCGTTTTGGTGATCCGGAGGCGATGAATGTCTTGCCGCTACTAAAAACCGACTTTGTGAGTGTCTTGGAAGCGATTTGTGATGGAACACTGGACCAGTTGCCGGTTGAATTCGCAGACCAAGCTACAGTCTGTAAGTATGTAGTGCCCCAAGGTTATCCCGATAATCCTGTTAGGAATGAAAAGGTTAGTGTAGGAGAGATTCCTGCCGGAGTGAAAGTCTATTATGCCTCTGTTGATAAACGCGACGATGGCATTTATCTCTCCGGCTCGCGTGCTATTGCGATGGTGGGCATTGCTGATACCATTGCTGAAGCTGAAAAACTAGCTCAGAAAGCGGTAGAGAGCGTTTCAGGTCCGGTTTTTTACCGCAAAGATATCGGAACAGATGAGCTGATCGGTCGTAGAGTGCAGCACATGAGGTCTGTGAGAGGCTAGAAAAGTGTTTTTACAGCTTCTCTATATTTCATGACTTTAGCCGCTATTAAATACAATGCGTAAAAAAGCTGTAGCTTATTTATGATGGAATTTGTCTTGTTTAAATAACTAAACCTTTTTGATAAAGACTCTATTCTGTTTCCGTGTTCTGCTACTTCTCGAAGACTTTCTTTGCACTCATTTTCTATTCGTTCTTTTACTACATATTTGCCTTCTTTTTCTCTGAGCATTTGTGGCAGGGGGGCTAAAGAGCTTGCAAATATCGCAATATTTTCATATATCATTTTTTGTAAAGTAGCTCTGCTAAAATAACTGCTTGCTACATCTCCTAATCCCAAGACAACATAAGGGCCAATTGTTTTGATCAAATCAGATTTATCCGGTCCATATAACATAATTATTGATAATAGAAGGCTTCGGATTATTTGACTTGGCAGGTCTTGCCTTAGTGTTTCGCTGATATTATCTGGTATCGTGTATTTTGCTAAAACATGACCAATTTTAAGACGGAGTGACTGAATAAAGGTCTTCTGTTTTCCGGTCTCGGGATTTTTGGGTAAGTTTTCGTTTTTCATCAAGGAGAATTTTGCATGTATTATACAACTTTTGAAATAAAAGTCAAATATAGATATGGTGAAATAGTTTCAGTAATGAAGTGTCTCTGGTTTTCTTGCAGCAAAGGCGTCTCTTTAGGACTGGCAGGTGGCGGATTCGGAACTCGGATATCGGAAAACAGTTGCAGGGCTGGCCCCTGCGCGCTATTTTCTTTCCTGCGCGGGCACAAGGCCCGCAGCTGTTTTTTTATATTTATCCTAAACCACTCGCAGCCCTAAGGGCTGCGCTGTATTGTTAGAAAATAAGGTAACAATTAAACAATACAACAAGGTCTTTATCCCCTCTTAACCTCTTTTTTCAGCTCCTTGGCTTCCTCAGAGTTAGCTAGCTGAGCATTGATGGTATCCAGCAGCTCAGTGCGCTTTTCAAGCTGGTCTCCTTTGATATAGCCCACGATTTTACTATAGTCCTTTGGCACGACACGTTCCGTCATCCAAGCATAACCGGCATAGTTCATTTCTGAAATGGTGATAGTGTCTGTATTTACCTCTTCTACCAGAGAAACATGTCCGACAGAAGCAGGTCCTTCGGCAGTGATCAATAAATCTCCTACAGCTGGAGTTTCTGAAACTTCAAAGCCCATCTTTTGAGCATTGTCATACCAACGAATCGCATTACCACGCCAAGGAATGTCGTAGATGGCATTGATATAATGGGTACAATTACCGGTATAGAAGTAATGATCAGTATTTTTCTGAGGTAAAACAGCCTTACGATTAATCTTGCGAATCTGATATTTCTCGCCATTATCAGCGTACCAGACGTCGCTTTCGCGCTCATCTTGCACAACTACATCACGAGTACCAGTTGCTTCCTCACGCAATTGTTTCTTGGCAAATTCCTTCATGAGTTCGCGAGAGGTTGAAAGGGTTTCTGTGACTGTGCCCTTGAGCTCCGTCAGGGCTTCATCTTTATTATGAGCTTCCTGCAGGCTGCGAGTAGCTTGGATAGGAGTTGCCATTGAGAGTAACAGTACGAGTACAAGCCCGGCTTTGTAAAGCGTGCTACCTTTCTGGAAACGTCTTTTGAAACGCTTCAAATAAGCTATAAGGCTTTTGCGGTATTGCATAGTATCAATTAAATTCATGAATAGTGTGCTATTGTATATTTATTTCTATTTTTGTCAATACTTGAGTCTACTTTGTTTTGTGAAAGCGAAAACTATTGATTTATGATTTTCACATCATCTTAACCTGAGGAAGGGTTATGGTCAAGGTATTAAGATATGCTGTTTTATAATGTCAAGTGTTTAGAGAAAGCCATTTTTCTGGGATTTTACTCTTTAAATGTGCTAGAATGTTTTTGCAAAGGAATGGCATTCGGATTTTCTCGTGTGAGCCCATACCCTCTACCCTAAACCCTAGACCCTATGTTAAGAATCGCCGTCCTCGGATCTACCTCTGGTACTGATCTACAAGCCATAATCGCTGCACTACAAAGCGGTGAACTTTGTGATGTTGAGCTGGCCTGCGTGATCTCGAACAAAGAAGATGCTTTTATCCTTGAAAGAGCCAAGCAAGCTGGCTTCACAGCTATCTACTTGCCGAGTCAGGGTTTGGGGCGCGAAGACTATGATCGCAAGTTAGCAAAAATCCTTGACAAAAATAACGTAGAATTGCTTATTCTGATTGGCTATATGCGCTTTTTAAGTCCCTGGTTTATTGACAAATATAGGAATAAAGTGATGAATATACATCCCTCTTTACTACCAGCTTTTGCCGGTGGCATGGACAAAAACGTGCACGAAGATGTTCTGAAAGCCAAAGTTCCCATTACGGGTGCTACCTTGCACTTTGTGGACGAAGGCGCTGATTCAGGCCCCATAATCGCGCAAAAAGAGGTTACTGTAGCGAAAAATGACACCGTGGATACCTTGAAAGCTAAAGTTCAGGCCGCCGAACAGGAAATCATCCTGCAAGGGATCAAGGATTTTCGGGATGGGAAGCTGAAAATTCAAAATTAAAAATGAAAGATTAAAGATGAAGGGGCCAAGGCATGCCTTGACCCTTCATCCGATCATTTTGACATTTGGCATTCCGGAAGGTATTCTTGCCTCCGGTCTTTAAACAAATAAAGATGTCTAAAACTCGTGCGCTTATTTCTGTCTCTGACAAAGCTAATCTGCTTCCCTTAGCTACAGAGCTTGTTTCTGCTGGATTTGAGATTATCTCGACCGGCGGAACTTTCAAAATGTTGCAAGAAGCCGGGATCGAAGTCACGGAAGTCTCATCCGTAACAGGATTTCCGGAATCTCCTGGAGGACTGGTCAAGACCTTGCATCCCAAGATTCACTTCGGACTACTGATGGATCGAGAAAATAGCGAACACAAGTCCTTTGCAGCGGAACACGGCATTGTCCCAATCGATATTGTCGTCTGTAACCTTTACCCTTTCAAGGAGGCTGCTAAAAAGGAAGGAATCGGCTTAGATGAGCTCAAAGAAGAGATCGATATTGGCGGCGTAGCGATGATTCGTGCTGCTGCCAAGAACTTTCAGTTTGTGACTGTTTTGACTAACCCAGCAGACTACGATTTATTCATAGAAAAACTAAAAAAAGGGCTAACTGAAGAGGATAGACAATATTTTTCAGTCAAAGCTTTCGAACATACTGCTGATTATGATGCTGCCATCAATGTAAAGCTTTCCGAGCGCATGATAGGCGAGAAGGTTCTACGCTTGAAATTTGGCAATGGTTGCAATTTACGCTATGGAGAAAATTCACATCAGAAAGCCACTTTCTATGCCAATACACTCACTGAAGAGGCCAATATTGGGCATTACAAACAGCATCACGGGAAAGAGCTTTCTTTTAACAATTTTGTCGATGCCAACGCTTCTCTGGAGGCTTGCAAGGAGCTACCCTCTGACAAGCCAGCGACTGTGATTGTCAAACACACCATTCAGTGCGGTATGGCGACGGGTGAAACTTTGGCAGAATCCTTTGAGAGAGCTTGGCAAGGTGATCCAATCTCCGCTTTTGGAAGCGTGGTAACCGTAAACAGGCCACTTGATCTAGCAACCGCTAAACTCTTTGATGGACGTTTCTTGGAACTGATTATTGCTCCCAGCTTTACCAAGGAAGCTTTGGAATATTTGAATGGTAACTCCAAGAAAAAGGACCTGCGAGTGCTCGAAGTTGGCGATTTTGGGCGTCCCAATCCCAAATTCTACGATTATAAATGTATTGTGGGTGGCATTTTGGAGCAAACTCGCGATTTGGAACTATTTGAGAAGTGGGAAGATGTAACAGAAGCTAAATTTCCCGAAAATAAGAAGGCTCTGGCTGAATTTGCCATCTTCTGCGTGAAACACATCAAGTCTAATGATGTAGTTTTGGTGCGCGAATATAAGCAAGGATTATTTCAACTACTAGGACTTGGCTCAGGACAGCCAAATCGTGTTGATTCATTGGCTCGTTTGGCGGTCCCGAAAGCTCTCGATAACTTGAAGCGTGAATTTGAAGACCTGAAACTTCCGGGTAAGCTTGAAGACTACCAAAAAACACAACTGGCCGAGTGTGTCATGGCTTCCGAAGCATTCTTCCCATTCCGCGATACCATCGATGCCTGTGCCGGTTTTGGTCTAAAGTATGTGATTCAACCAGGAGGTTCAGTCAAGGACCAAGATTCCATCGATGCTGCCAATGAGCATGGGATCGCGATGGTCTTTACAGGGATGAGGCACTTCAGGCACTAGGAAGTGCGATCCTAGCATCGAAGTAATTTAGTAGAATAAGGCTTCTATTAGGCTTTTGAAGCCTGCTTTTTTACTCATTATCTGTAACTCATTGAAATTCTTGAGTAGTAAAGTAAAGGCTAGTGGTATTTTTCCTCCAGTTTGTTTGATAGCTATGATGGACGCTTGTGCTTCTTGTAGATTTAACGCTGATAATGACTTTACGAAATTCCTAATATTATTGACGAGCTCTGTGTGTTGGCTTTCTGGTAGATCTTCTTTAGATAAATAGTTGAGTAACTGTTCTGATTTGGCATGAACTGAGGTGAAGGGATTCACTAAAGTTGTGATCAGAGCACTTTCTGTCTCGCTCAGGTTAAGGAAGAAGTTTCTATCGTACACCACGATCTCCTTGTTTTTTGAAGTAACTGAAAAGTTTCCTTTGTGAACGTCCGACAAGACTTGTCCATCTTTAATTTGTTGAGCATAAAACTTGGTGAGTAAACTGATTACGGCTTTCATATCATGGCCCTGCTCTACTAACTCCTGCCATCTCGTTAGGTTTATCCCCTCAACATAATCTTCACTACTGAAATAAGCATTATCAGGCCCATATGATCTAGGTATTTTAATACTATATGTGCTTTTCCCTACTGTATAGCCATCATATTTCTCTTTAAAAACTACATCTTGCTCCATAAATCCTTCTAGGTTTATGTCTTGCTCCACCCAATCTTTGATGTCGTCCAAAGCTAGTCTGGCAGCCTGGTAGGCACCTCCATATTGCTTAACTAGATAATCCATCATAGAGCTGGCGAATTCATAAGATTCTTTTAGATGATGTCTGGTATTTGGATTGGAAACTCTAAGTGCTCTTTCAGTTCCATCTTTCATCGTAGCATGGTAGACAGTTACCATTGAGCCTCCGCCAATTCTATCATTAACACTTTCAACCTGTTCCCAAAAATCAGGCCACTCTCTTTCTAATAAAAGGAGGGCAGACAGCTTGGGTTGTCCTTTTACTTGGTCATAAACTTCAGAAAGTTCATCGAGACGTTTTGGGGAGACATCTACTATTTGAGGAAGTAATTGTAAAAAACGTCTTCCCAATGCTCCCATCTTGCCAATAGCCTCTTTGGTGAATTGAATGGGAGTCGGTGGAGCTTTATCAGAACTCCCATTTATACGTGCTACTTTTGGCTGAAGTTCTTTATATAAGTTGCTCTCCGCCACTACGATAGCGTGTTCTGGATCCAGGAAATATTTCGAACGAGCACGTCTAGAGGTTATTGTGCCAAGCATCTTGGCAAGAGTGAGTCGCAGTTTTTCCCCAGACATTCCTAGATTTTCTTCAATCTGAATAATCTCGCTATAGTCGACAGTATTCTGTTTGGTGGGAGGAGATGCGAGTCTTTCCAAGAGTGCGCCTGATAGCATAAAGTACAATAATTCTAGGTTGTCACTTTGTGCTAAGGCAGTCTTGACTTTTCCTAACACTGAATTCAGATCTTGCTCAGATTCTTCGTCTTTTATCCAATTATTGAAAACAATATCCAAAAAGTGCGCTTTCTTGGAATTGTCTCTCAATATTCCTCCTTCAGCAGTCAGAAGTTTTCTCAAAAGCAGATTCTTACCGTAAAAGTCGAGATTAAAGATGCTCCTAATGCCTTTTTCAGTTCTAATGATAGTCTTTCTAGTAGAAGCTAATTCCTTATCTTTCTCAATATCTTTTAAATTTTCATAGAAAAAGTTTTTCAAAGATCTGTCAGTCCCAGAATATTGTGGTATTTCTGTGTCAATCCTCAATAAAGAGGCTAAAAGTTTAGCTGTATCAGTATATTTAAAACTTGGGAATAGAGTATCAAATATAAATAGCAGTCCTAATCTTGTATCTCCCTCGTGCGTTAATTTATCTAGGCCTGATTCAAAGTGATTTTTGACAGTATCAAAATCTGCCTTGTTTTTGATGTCTTCTTCTAGAAATTTATTACGTAGAGAGAAAGATAATAAGCTGTTCTGCCCTTCAGTAGGGAAAATAACGCTGATTTTGTCTGCAAAATCAAACCTATCCCAACTCTTCTCTATAGTGAGTTTCTCGAAAAATGTGCGTAATAAGGGATCGTTGATCCAAGTAGCGATCGAAGTAAGTTCTAGTAAGCTCAAAGTGCCCAGCGTATCTTGTTTGATAGCTTTTGTAATACTCCTAAGCAAGGGACTAGTATGTTTAGGGTGTCTTTCGAAGTAGGACTGTAAATCGATATCCCTTGCTTTGAGGTCATTTATGATTGTAAACATTTCTGTAAATGAAAGTTGGCTCAGGTAATGAGAGATTAGTTGCGTAAATTCCTGTTCTCCAATAACAGCTTTGCCCAAAAGTGGATCTTTAACCAATCTGTTGTGCAAAAGTTCTAAATCTTGGATTGTTAGATGAGATTCATAGAAAAAGCTTGGATTAAGATCTGCTTTAACTATTTTTAGAATTTCACTGCCCTCTTTTTGCATGTTAACGGGCATTTTATATATACGATCATCTTCATCATCTTCATCCTCCGAAGGATAATAATCAGAAGATACTCTTTTTAAAAACGTCAGAGAGGACTCTTTGATTTCTGCCGTATCTACTGAATCGAATAAAAGTTTAGTGGTATAGAATAAGATAGCCTTCTTCTCGATGTCTGATAAAGAGTTGAAAGCAGCATGAGTTTCCAATAAATCCTCTAAGATAAGCTTTGTGACATATTCTGCGCTGTAAAGTAGAAAGTGAGGAACTCTATGTGGCACATCTAATCCCAATGGATTAATTAATTCTCCACTGGGGCCGATAAATTCAGCGAAATACTCAGGCGAATTATCAGAATGGTTCTTTACTAAACTTAAATAAATATCACGTAGTAATTGATCTAGTCCATTTATATCAAGACTGGAATTTTCAGCATTGATTAATTTAGACAATCTATGTGATTTTTCTGTCAAAGTCTGCAAAGATTTGACCCGGTAGAGGTCTTTTATAATTTCAAGCTGATTCTTAGTGAAGCTTGATGTCCAGTCTGGATTTTTTATTGCTTGTTCTGCAGCATTATCTGTAATCGTAGAAAGTTTTTCTCCGAGAATCGCAGAAAATTCACAAACTGATGGATCATCGTAGGATCCAATGTGTGTTTTTAGTTCAGTGAGAATAACTTTGCGTAAAAATTCCTCTGTGTATATTTCTCCTACGTCAAATTCTCGTGATAAATCTGCGAATGTTTTCGACCAAGCATTTATAGTAATTTTTAGCTGATCAAAATCAAGATCAATCTTATTAAATGCTCCAAAAAGCTGGTTATCTATAGCGAAATTGATCAGATCTATAAAAAGCTCTTTACTTGATTTACAAAAGTAGGGAAGATCCAATTTGGTAAAAAGTGTTCTCATTCTCTCCAAATCTGCAGGAGACTTGGTTACTTGTGTTAACAGTTCTGTGAATTCAGGAAATGCTGTGTGCTTGCTATTGAATATATCAACACCACAGTACACTTCCAGAGCTAATATAAGCTTCAAGTCAGAGTCTTCTTCGGAATCTGCAGTTAACTCTTGCTTAAATTCAAGCTTGAATTTATTAATCATATCTCTTAATAAACGCAGATCTTCAGGATCATGAGAGGTTCTTCCTGCATGATGTCTCGCGGTGTGCTGAGCTACTCTGCCGATCAAGAGTGGTAATAATCTTTTGGGAACCTTTTCAAGTGTTTGTCGTCTGGCCTGATTTCCTATTTTTAATTCTTCCTCGTCTCTTGCTATCAACTTTGGACGTCTCCAAATTGGTGAAAATTCTGAGTCGTATCCTAGGTTTTTATTTAGAGCCTTTATATCCTCCGGTATGTCATGGAGTTCTGTCTGTAATGAATTAAGATCTACAAAATGCGTCGTTGTTGCTATGTTTAAACTTCTATCAATATCTGATCCATGACTGAGGCTGGTGGAATCAGTTTTGGTATCGTCCGGGAAGAATAAATTCTTGTACCCTGTAGGGTTAATCCCGGCTTCTTCTAAATCCCGCAGGACAGATCTTAGGTCTGACTCATACTCGTGGGTACGAGCTAGTGCGATATTCTTAAGTATATATTCTGTTAATCCGACTGATTTCTCAGATACTTTTAATAAATGTTTTAAATGTTCACGGGAAACATGTATATATTCATGGGCGATAATGCCCAAAATAGTCTCTTCATTATTTACGGCATCGATTATTCCGCAGCCCGCTAAT
The DNA here is from genome assembly GCA_028704165.1 of Candidatus Altimarinota bacterium. Classification (GTDB taxonomy): domain Bacteria; phylum Patescibacteriota; class Gracilibacteria; order RBG-16-42-10; family JAQVLK01; genus JAQVLK01. The sequence goes on from JAQVLK010000018.1 coordinate 21,466, forward strand.
ATGTCTCCGCTTGGAAGTGCTACGGCATTAACCTCTTTCCATCCTGGGCAAAGTGTTAATTTTAGATCAAATCCATCTTTCCTAGGTAACCTAGTTAAGATTTTATCTATATATTGACGTACGGGATGTGCTGCTGAAAGTTTACCAAACTTAATGAACATCTCGTCCATGACCATCTGACTATAGCGTTCTAGAGCTGCTTCGTTGATATTGTGATCAGTCATGGGATAGAAGAGTGAGGGCGCTGTATATTACACTTATTTTAAATTATGTCAAGGTATGAGGCACTTCAGGCACTAAAACTAGCTACTTAGCTTCCTGGCTAGTTAGTGTGGTGGTTTTTCTAATTAGCTAATAAGCTAGCTAGCTAACTAGTTTTTGTGCTATTTTAAACGTGCTCAATAAATTTTACTTACATGCCAGCTCAAATCATCGACGGTAAAAAAATCGCCAAGCAGATCACTGAAGGTTTGAAAAAGAAAGTCGCAGCACTTCAAGGTGATGCCAGACCCGGACTAGCTGTCGTACGTGTGGGAGATGATCCGGCTTCTGTGAGCTATGTGAACTCCAAGGAAAAGAAGTGCAAAGAGCTTGGCTATTATTCGGTGAAGAAGGAACTTCCGGAGGAGACAAGTGAAAAAGAACTCCTGAAACTTGTTGCTGAACTTAATGCCGATCCTCGGATTCACGGCATCCTAGTGCAACTTCCTTTACCAAAACATATTTCCGAGCAAAAAGTGCTCGCTGCCATTAGTCCCGAGAAGGATGTTGATGGTTTCCATCCCATGAATCTTGGTAGACTGTTGCGCCACGAAAAAACAATCGAATCTTGTACTCCCAAGGGTATTATCAAATTAATCAAAAGTACAGGAATTGAGATTGCCGGCAAAAACGCGGTGGTGGTCGGCCGTTCCAATATTGTGGGTAAACCCGTAGCGGCATTACTCTTAAACGAAAATGCAACGGTGACGATTTGTCATTCCAAAACTACAGATCTTACTTCACATCTCAAACAAGCCGATATCGTAGTTGTAGCCGTCGGTCAAGCAAGTTTGATCACCGGTGACATGCTCAAAAAAGGTGCTGTTGTGATCGACGTGGGGACCAATAGACTAGAAGATGGTAAGTTGCACGGTGACGTGGATTTTGAATCAGCCGAGAAAGTGGCAGGTTTTCTCACCCCCGTGCCGGGTGGCGTGGGGCCGATGACGATTGCTTGCCTGATGGAGAATACCTACGAAGCGTTCGCTTCGTAATGCCAAAATACTAATATCAAATGCCAAACATACTATGAAGTTTCATAATTTCTTTATGACTCTTTGCCTAGCTGTCTAACAACAGAACTTCGTAGCCTAAGTGATGAGTCTTGCCTTGTTTATCTTTTATTTCTTTGATTTCTAATCTATAGCGGTATTTCTTCCGAGAGCTTTCTTTGGCTAATCCAAAGATTTCTTGCAATAAGTTTCTTGCTTTCGGAGGAGGAAATTTATGTAAATTATCGCGCCTGTTATTGCCGTAAATAACTTCTATAGGGAATTCGGCCAGACTTATTATTTTGAGAGCTAGAGTGCTTGAATATTTATTATAAAATTCATCTAAGATGTCTCCCTGATAAAAGGAGAAATTTTCTGTGGGTTCTATTAACTTCCGTAGAATCTCCTCGGCATCTCTTTTAATTCTTTGTTCCGGTGCTTGGGATTGAACATCCGGAAGGAATGGCCTGATATTTTTACGAGGTTTTTCTCTCATAGTTTTGGCTCATCTTAAATAAGGTGTTCATGATAGCACAAAAGAGAGCTACGGTAAAAGGACTCAGTTTTAGGGACTAGACCCAAAGTGTGTGGAAATTTTTGGAAAGATAGGACTTGAGTACTTTAACACGAGTCTTGTAATCTTTTAAATTGTATCTAAACGTGAATTCCTTGAGGTATTCATCAAGTTTGTCTTTAGGTATTCCTCTGTAGGTATGAATAGCTATTGGCTTAATTAATCCCCATACTCCTTCCTGTTTGTTAGTATGAACTTCTTTGCAAAACTCCGAAACAAATTCTCGGCTGTGTGTAACTGTGAAGTGCTTTCTCCTGTTCCAAAGATTACAATATCCTCCCCATTCATCTGTAAACAATACACTATCTTCTTCAGTATGCTTTGTAATTAGTTTTGTTAAGGTTCTCTCGTCTCTTTTCCTAACTCTTCTTAATACGAGATTCCCGGCCTCCCTAGAGACTGCTCCCCATATCCATGTTCTGGTTAAGGTAGTTTCATCTGCTTCAACTGTTCCTCTTAATTTTGTTTCAGGTAGTCTGGATGTTTGTCTTCTGATCTTCCTCACTATTCTTTGTCCTGTTTTTCTTTCTACTTCAAGAAAACGCGCCAGATCGGATCCGGACATAGCTCCTCTCAAGGCAAAGAGCCTAATGCTCTCTTCCCATTGCCTGTCTGAGATATGCGAATGTAAACGTGCAGTGCCTGTTCTGTTACAGAAGGTCTTCTTGCAAAGCTTACATCTGTATCTAACACGCCTTTGTTTGCTCTTCCCATGGCGATTTACTTCCTTTTTGCCACAGTAAGGACAGAGGGGTATTTTTTGTCTCTGCATTGTAAAATGTGTGGTTAATGACTTAGTATAGCCTTTTACAGCTTGT
>JAQVLK010000019.1 GCA_028704165.1 Candidatus Altimarinota bacterium
AAATTGAGTCCTTGAACTTACAAATCCTCACACTCAAAGATCCAGATTATCCTGAACTCCTGCGCCAAATCTATGATGCTCCACTTGTTTTGTATCTGAATGGGAATATTGAACTTCTGAGATGTAAGAAAATTGCCATTGTTGGTACGCGTAAGTATTCAAGTTACGGCGCCGAGCTGACACGTAAGCTGGTGACTGACTTGACGCAGGCTAATCTGACAATCGTGAGCGGACTGGCTCGTGGCATAGATCAGATCGCACATCAAGCAGCTTTGGATCAAGGTGGGAAAACGATCGCCGTACTCGGAAGTGCGGTGGACCAGATTTATCCTGTGATGAATCGTAGACTGGCAAGGAAGATGGTTGAATCAGGCAGAGGACTTATCTTGAGTGAGTTTCCGCTTGGTATGAAACCCGAGAAATACACCTTTCCTATGCGTAATCGAATTATTTCGGGACTCTCACTTGCAACTCTAGTGACGGAAGCCGGAGAAAAGTCTGGCGCTCTGATTACTGCGAAGATGGCGGCAGATCAAGGCAGGGAGGTTTTTGCAGTTCCCGGTAATATTTTACATAGCGGCTCTCATGGTACTCACGAACTGATCAAAAGTGGCGCCAAGCTAGTGACTTGCGCCCAAGATATTCTGGAGGAACTTTCGCTCGCTTATCAATCTGCGCGGCTACCTGAGCTTAAATTTGAGAATCCTTTGGAAGAGAGAATTTACAACTTATTGCTACTTGAATCTCTCTATGGTGACCAAATCAAAAAGGAACTCGGTATTAATATCGAGCTTCTCAATTCGACACTCACGATGATGGAGCTCAAGGGTTATATCAGGAACTTGGGAGACAAGAGTTATGTGGCGAATTAGTGTAATGACAAAAGTTACTTGTTTTTTTTGTGCTTGAAGTGCTACGTTGGTGCCTTCGGTATTATTTTTATTAATCCTTAATTTAACAAATATGGGAAATCGTCTTACTTCAAGTTACGGCTGCGGTGGGGGGATAGCAACACCAAGGTCTTCTTCTCAGGATGAAGTTCCTGTGAAAGAACCGATTTTGCATGTTACTCCGCATGAACCAAATTTCCCTCATGCAGAAACTGAGTTGGAATCTAGGATGAAGGAATCGGTGGGTATCCCAGACGGGTATGCTGTAAAAAGGCTGGTCCTTCGTAGTAGTAAAAAGAGGAGTCTTTTAGATGTCTATTTTGAAGGAGTAATCAAGGCAGAGGACATTCATAACCTTAGGAGTCTTGTGGCGGAAAGAATAAGAAATATTTTGAAGATTCCTGAAATGAACGTGATTATTAAAAGTGATCCTGATTCTTTTCTGGGAAGTGTTAACAATATTAAGATTGAAAAAACTTCTTTCTAGCCTTTTTCTGCTGGAAGAAAAGATCTACATTTACTACTGCTTGAAGTCCGTAATGGAGACCAACTCAAAAAAGAACTGGGTATTAATATCGAAGTGTTGAATGCGACACTGACGATGATGGAGCTCAAGGGTTATATCAGGAACTTGGGAGACAAGAGTTATGTGGCGAATTAACTTTCACAATAATAAACAACCATATTCTCATGCTTCAATAACTCTTTCGCAGGAAACGTGATAGCTTCTTTGCTGGGATGTTGAAGTTCATGCAGAACTTCCAGTTTATCTTTTCCTTGCAGTAGCACGAGGATCTTCTTACTACTTAGGATCGGTTCCAAGGTCAAGGTTAAGCGATCAGTCCCATCCGAACTCTCGGTATGTGCCACGGGGGAAGATGTTTCTTGCAATGCTTCAGAGTAGGGAAAGAGCGAGGCGAAGTGTCCGTCTCTTCCTATGCCCAGAACGCAAAGGTCAAATTGAACTCCTTGTAGCTTGGTTTCATAATCTGCCAAGGCTTCTTCGATACCGAGTGTTGTGTCGAAGTGCGTAAAATGATGAGGTTTCAAGTTCTCCAAGATCATGCCAGCATTTGAGGCTGGATCTTCAAGCGATACGTAACGTTCATCCACTTGGTAGAACTGCATTTTACTCAAGTCGTGTTTTGCTAGTTCTTGATAAATAGGCAGGGGAGTTCGTCCGCCACTTAAAGCTATGACTTTGTGCTGCAAAACTAAATCTGTGCTGGCTTGGATGAAGGCCTGTTTATTTGAGAAGGTTTGGAGATGCATGGGATTAAAAAATGGCTTAATGGTTGGAATGGTCTAAGAACAAAATGGTTGGAATGGTTTAAATTGTTACATTGCTTCCTTGTTAAAGTGAAAGTGTAAGTGTAAGTGTAAGTCACTCGAAACTAGTAACTAGAATCTTTCACTTACACTGTTTCCCTGTCCGCTGTTTTTGTCACATGTCAAAGGTTAATGGTCAATTGTTGTTCCGTGCTTATACCACTTATAGCCATCCATCTCCGGAAGTTTGTACTGCTGCTGTGGTCCACAGGAATCTTGTGAATAAATGACAGGTTTTAGCTTGGTATTTTTGATGAAACCGGTGATCGAATCAATCAATTTCCAAGAGGCCAGAATCTCCGGGAAACTCAGGAAATAAGTTTTCTTGTTATTCAGGATATCCAAGATTAGAGCGGAATGTTCAGACATACAACTTTCTCCTTGGCAGGCAATTGAGTCTGAAGTTGTAAGTTCCTGATATTCTGTGCTGCGGCCGTGTTTATTGAGTAATTTAATACTGATCTTTTCTTCGGGCGCGAATTCGATGATGATACGGTTTGCTTCCTCCTTTTCTGATTGAAAAGCGAATTTTTTCAGTTCAATCACAATATAAGAGTGCCTCTTATTAAGCTTCTTGCCAGTGCGGATATAAATTGGAACTTGGTACCAACTTTCACGATCGATAAAAAGTCGAAGGGCCGCAAAAGTGTCGGTCTTGGAATCTTTGAGCACACCTTCTTTTTTGGTGTAATGCTCATATTGTCCCAGCACCAGATTGTTTTTCTTGGGATAAAACTTAAGTGCTGACAAGATATTGTTTTTTTCACGGTGCAGAGAATTGTCATTCTCCGAAAGAGGTATCGACATGGTAATAAGTGCCAGAACTTGCAAGAGGTGCGACTGAACCATGTCCTTCAAAGTCCCGACTTGTTCGAAGTATCCGACTCTCTTGTCTACGCCAAGACTTTCAAAAGCACTGATCTGAATATTGGCGACTTCAGGACCTTTCATTAGCAGATTGAGTAAACGATTATGATGGCGGAGTCCCAAGACGCTTTGTACCGCAGACTTACCCAAATAGTGATCGAGTAAGAAGATTTGATCTTCCGTGAAATAAGTACTAGTAAAGTGAAAGAGTTCGGTGGCGGATTTCAAGTCGGTGCCAAAAGGTTTCTCGAGCACAATCTTGAGATCATCACTTGCGAGCTTGGTCTCTCCGAGATTTTTGATGATACTTTGGAAAGCGGTTGGAGGCACTGAGAAATAAGCGATCTGGCTAAATTTACTACTACCAGTTAGTTTCTTTTGATAGTCTTTTAATTTCTGAAAGTCTGCCTTCTGATCGTAATCTCCTTGAAAATAATAAGTGTGTGCCAAGATTTTTTTTAGAATTTTACCGTTCACTTTGAACTTGGCTTGAACGCTTTGCTTGAAATCTTCGCGAAACTTTTGATCTGAAATTTTACTACGTGCGAAACCCAGGAGGTAGAAATCTTGAGGAAGGTTCTTTCTTAGTGCTAATTCATAAATTGCGGGAAAAAGTTTCAATTTGGCGAGATCTCCCGAGGCACCGAAGAGGGTAAAAACAATAGGTTTCATAATTTTGAATTTTAAATTTTAAATTTTGAATGCGGTTTTAATTCAACATTCAAAATTCATCATTCAACATTTTTTATTCCATTCCGTATGAAAGCTTCCTTCCTTATCCTTCCTCTCATAAGTATGTGCGCCGAAGTAGTCACGCAATCCTTGGATAAAGTTAGCAGGGGATTCAGAGTTCGTCATAGCATCAAAGTACGCTAGTGCGGAAGATATGCTTGGGATAGCAACTTGATTATTGATTGCCAAACTTGCTACTTCGCGAGCTGCCGGAAGTGATTTATCGAGAGCTTCTTTTACGAAAGAAGTTTGCAGTAAATGCTTGTCCTTATCTGCGAAAGCTTTCTCAAATTCTTTGAGCAGTGCAGCGCGAATGATGCAGCCACCCTGCCAGATGCGAGATATTTCAGCCAGATCAATCTGCCACTTTTCCTCCGCGGCCGCTTTTTGAATCAGTTCATAGCCTTGGGCGTAGGCTAGGATGATCGAAGTGTAGAGGGTGTTTGCGAGAATCTTAATAAATTTATCCAGATCGGAGGCGCGCGATATATCGCGCGCGTACAAAGTATTGAGATTAGTTCGCATTTCCTTTTCTGCCGAAGCATATCTCGCAAACACTGCCTCCGTGATCGTTGAGAGCGCAGTGCCACGTTCGAGGGCTTCGGTCGCAGTCCACTTACCGGTGCCCTTCTGGGAAGCTTTGTCGAGAATTTGATCTATCAAGTATCCCTGACCATCTTTCTTGCTCAAAACTTCAGAAGCTATTTCAAAGAGGTAAGATTTTAATTTGCCTTGATTGTACTTTTTGAAAACATCGGCAATCTCCGGAGCTTTGAGATCGTAAATTTTCCTCAGTAAATCATAGCCTTCAGCCATGATCTGCATCACAGCATACTCGATACCGTTGTGTACCATTTTGACGTAATGTCCGGCACCATTGTCGCCGACGTAAGTCACGCAAGGGTTTCCGGAAAAGTCGCGAGCTGCGATAGCTTCAAAAACTTCTTTTAATTCTTCGTAAGTTTCCAGATCTCCTCCAGGCATGAGGCTGGGACCTTTGAGCGCACCTTCCTCACCACCGGACACTCCGAGTCCCAAGAAGCGCAAACCTTCTTTTTTTAATTCCTCGTGTCTTCTTTGAGTATCCCGGAAATAAGAATTACCGGCATCGATGATAATATCATCTTTACTCAAGAAAGGACCTATCTCTGCAATTACTTGATCAACAGGATCGCCAGCAGGGACCATCAAGATGATTTTGCGTGGAATTTCCAATTGTTCTAGTAATTCTGCTACGGTTTCTGCTCCTTTTAATTTTTCTGTGCCATGCTGATCCAAGAATTCTTGAGTTTTCTCAAAAGAGCGATTGTAGACTGTGATGGGGAAACCTTTACTCGCGATGTTGCGAGCTAAGCTCGAGCCCATTACTCCGAGGCCAATCAGGCCGATTTTAGATTTATCCATAAGCCAATTTACTGCGGCTTGATTATAGCATTTAAAGCTTGTTTTTATGTGAGCTTTCTTACAGTTCGGTTTTAGGAAGGGTATGTGGTAAAATCAATCTGTAATAAAACTATTTTATGAAAAACAAAAACCTGCTTCTAAAAATCTTCGTTCTTGTTGCTTACATTGCAATGGTCGGAGTGAACTATCTCGCCAATGCTTTGCCGATCGGTGGGGTAACGACCGGTGAAGCCTCTGATTCTTATGCCAATCTCTTTACACCTGCTGGAATCACTTTCTCTATCTGGGGGCTGATTTACCTTTTGTTATTTGGATATACAATTTATCAGTTCTTTAACAAAGATACTAAGCGAAACAAATTGTTTGCTAGCATCAATATTTATTTTCTGATTACTTCACTGGCAAATATCTCTTGGATCTTTGCTTGGCATTACGGGATCATCTGGTTGTCTGTTTTGATCATGCTTGTATTACTCATTTTCCTAATTAAAATTGCTGACATCATCAACAAGGATAAGTATTCACCGCTCGATAATCTTCTCATACGCGCTCCTTTTAGTTTCTACTTCGGCTGGATAACAGTAGCTACGATTGCGAATATTTCAGTGTTCTTGGTAAGTATCAACTGGAATGGTTTTGGTATCTCGAATGTGATCTGGACTATTGTCGTTCTGCTGGTTGGTGCTGCAATTGGGATCGCTCGTACACTCAAGGATCAGAATATTTTTTACGGCTTGGTGCTGGTATGGGCTTATGCAGGTATCTGGCTAAAACACTCTTCGGAGAATGGTTTTGCTGGGGAGTATCCAAATATTATTGCAGTAGTGATAGGATGTATTGTTTTGTATTTAGCAACACTTGGCTGGTTGGCCTATAGTCAGATTAAGAAGAACAATGAATAGAAGATTAATCATAGCTATTTTAACGGGAGCAATACTTGGTGTTTTTTGTATAATTGGAATAAGTATAAGATTGGGTTTTGTAGGAAATGAATTATTCATATTAGCTACGTGGATAAATAGGGTGATTATGGGCTTAGTAATTGGTTTGGCACCCTATTATAAAATCAAAAACACTACTAAAAACATCTTAATTCGTGGAGCCTTCTTTGGACTTATAATTAGTGCATCCTTTTTTATAGCGACAGATTTCAAAGATACTCCTGGATTCATCGCAGGAATTTTTTATGGCGTGATAATAGATTACCTTGCGACGAGATTTGAGAAATAATCGACTTCTCTAGTTTATATCATTACACCTCTCCCTGATCGCCTCCTTCCCAATCCCAGCTTTCTCATAGAGTTCATTGTATTTACCCGAGAGTTGGTAGGCGGTGACGCCTAGGGACTTGAAGACAAGGGGGCATGCCCCCTTGTTCACGAGGTATTGACTGATTTGACTTGCCAGTCCGGAGTAAGTATTGTGGTCCTCGACCGTGAGAACTTTACCGGTCTTTTTGATTGATTTCAGTAGGGTATCGTCGAATTTCTTGATCGAGCTGACGGCAACTAGTTCGACGGACTTTTTACAAGTCTTGATAGCTTCCAAAGCTTCTGCCACCATCGAACCACTGGCGACAATTGTAAGATCTGTGCCTTCACGAATGACATCGCATTTACCATATTCATATTCATAATTCTCGTCGTAGAAAATTGAGCCATCTTCCTTGGTAATGACCGGAATCTTGTGACGTCCCATACGCACATAAAAATTGCCATAATGGGAAGCAATATAGCGAATGATACGGTCGGTGTGATTGGGATCAACGGGTTCAATAATCATGGTATTAAACATCCCGAGGAAAGATCCCATGTCATCGATCGCTTGATGGGTCGGACCATCTTCGCCGACCGAAAGTCCACAGTGCGTGGCGACCATTTTGACATTGGTCTTGTTGATATCATTGACGCGCGCTTGGTCTTTGGCACGACTGGACATGAAGGCTCCGAAGGTCGAGCAAAATGGAACAAAACCATTCAAACTTAAACCTCCTGCCAGTGAAACCATTTGTTGTTCGGCGATGCCAACTTCGATATGTTGCGCTGGTAACTCTTCAGCGACAAACTTGGTCATAACTGATCCTCGTAAGTCAGCACTGATGGCCAAGATATTTTTATTTAACTTAGCAAGATCGAGCAGTGCTTTGCCGTAAGCTGTGCGGCAGTCGGTAAGCTTATCGGTGCCGTATAAAATAGGGGAGCCGGTCTCTAGTGGATAGTGATTAGTGGATAGAGGAGAGGGGAAATGAGGATCTTCTGGTTTCCATTTAACTTGCTTTTTAAAATTTGCGAGTATTTTTTCTTCTTCTTTACTTAACTCAAGCTGCTTCAAAGCTTCATCTGCTTGTTCCGGTTTGGGTGCATTGCCGTGCCAGGTAGATTTATACTCTAGCCCCTCTTTCTCCATAAAATCGACTCCTTTTCCCATGATAGTATGCCCTAGGATCACGACTGGTCCGGGAGAGTTTTGGGCAGCTCGCAAAGCTCCCCAAATTTCTGCGTAGTTATGTCCGTTGATTTCGAGCACTTGCCAGTTGGCAGCTTCAAAAATAGCGCGGAGATCGAGTGGCATGATTTCTGCGAGGGAAGCTGTGAGCTGCACCTCATTATAGTCAACAAAGAGTACCAAATTATCCAACTTATATTTATTGGCAAAATTAAGGGCTTCATAAACTTGACCTTCCTCAGCTTCCCCGTCACCCATCAAGGCGTAAACTTTCTTCTTCGAATCTTTTAATTTCTCGGCTAATGCAAAAGCAGTGGCCACCGACACACCAATTCCTAATGGCCCAGTCCCATAATAAATGCCGGGAACCTGACGCGTGATGTGTCCTTCAAAGACGCTGCCAACTTTGCGAAAATTCTGAATGACTTCTTCTTTATTAATATATTCCAGTTCGGCCAAAACAGAGTAAACGGCAGGGGAGATGTGGCCGTTGGAGACGATCACCGGATGGCCTGTTTGGCTGATGATAAATGAGTAAAGTGTAGCCAAATAATCCATACTGGAAAGCGATCCTCCGGGATGTCCGCTTTGGGAATTCTTGAGCATGGCGATGCTGGTATGACGGCAAGATTTGGCAAAGGCTGTGAGCAAGTTAATTTGCTCTATTGAAAGTTCTTCGTCGAAGTTTGGAATTTTCATTGAATTTTGAATTTTGAATGTTGAATGGACTGACATCTATAATTTAACATTACTTAAGCTAAATCTAAAATAACAGGTTTTACGACACGTAACTTGTAATTTGTAAATGCTTGTGTAGAATTGTCGAGTCTAAAAATAAATATCAAAATCAAAAATGTTAGCTACTAAGAAAATATTAATTCCAAAGGCCTTGGCTCCATTTGAGGAGCCTAGCCAGAGGGAGGAAACACTGGAAGAAAGCTATAACAGTGTTCTTTTTGAGCTTATTAACGATAAATATTCTGATCATACTGTAGTTTTGGCAACTCGCCTTGGAATAAAAATTCCGGATAAAGAAAGACTAAGAATTTATCAAACGAGATTTTCTCTAATCGAGCACTTTTACAGAGAAACTATTTATAGTTTAAGAAAGGGAGAGACTTTGTCTTTGCAAGAAATCCGCAAAGATGCAGAAACGAATAAGGGTTTTAGCAGTTTTGAAATAAGCTATTTGCTAGAGCGTTTAAAGCAGTCCTCACTTGCTTTTAAAATTAAGGAGCAGGGGTTTCTTGCTGACTTGAAACAAGGTTCTGATACAGAATTAAAAAGTAAGCTTTATGCTACACGACTTGGCCACGATCTTTTTAGTGGAGCGATTTCTCAGAATATGATAGATGTTTTTATTAAAACGATTAAAGCTGGAGGTGATCAAGAAAGCATTGTTAGGAATATTAAATTACGAGCAAGTATTCCTGAAATATACATTATGGGAGTTCTAAATGATTTGGAAAATGAGGGTAAACTAAAGAAGACCCGTCAATCTGTTCAAAAAAACTTGCATTTACAAACTAAAAATGAAGAATTTATACCTAAAAACAGGAAACTACTTAAATTATTGCTGATTCCCACAGCACTTATAGCCTACTTAACTTGCAAGCCTGATTTTTCAAAAGTAGAGAATCCGAGAGAGAGTTTGGTTGCTGTAAATACTGTTTTAGAACAGAAAGAAGAGACTTCTGCTACAACAGTCTTAACCACTACTGAGTATAAGGCGTCTATATCGCGCCAACTCCAAGAACCAGCGAAGAATATTCAATCAGTAAATTCTCAGGAGAACTCCATACCCGCAATTAGATTCGGAGTAATTGGAGACAAGAAAATAAGAGAAGTTTCAAACGAAGAAAAACATACGATTATAATCGCAATTAAAAAAGCTGGTTTGGATGGCCATTTCTTTAGAGATAGAATATATGAAAGGACAATTCAACTCATGGAAAATCAAAATTACACTGCAGAAAAAGCTTTATTATTAGCTGCAGATCAGCGTGGAGTGGATGTTTCAGGGGATTTAGGGATGCAAATTAAAAGGGCTATAAAGCATGTGAGTACAAGAAAACAAAAAGCATCTTTTCTGAATAGGATTGCAAATAGAATTGGTTTTAGGAGTGAAGTCCAAGCCTAATCAGTGTTTTTTAGCGCTTTTTTGGCAAAAAATTTACCCCGTAATCCTGTAGAAATTGTGGTGCTTCCTTCGTCTGTTGTGACAGAAGTCTCATCTTCAAAACTGCCATTGGCATAGACTCTGAGCTGTCTTTCTAAATCAATTTCCTCCGGACTATAATGTCTAGTGTATTTTAATTTTCCCGTCTTAGTTAAGACATTTAAACTGAGTGATCTCACGGCATGAGGGTCGATCTGATGTTCTGCAAAAAAGTCTTTGATTGTTTTGTCTTCAAGTTTCCTAGCCATTTGATATGCTTAAAATGTACTACAAGGTATCATAAAGAGCAGAAAAGTCAATATGAAGTTCTAGACTATCAGAATAATACCCAAAATAAGCTATTGACAAGCAGCTTTCTATCTACTAAACTCGTTACGCTTCGAAACCTAAAAAGATCTACTTAATGTTTATTTCGTACTCACCTCCTAGGCTTTAACAAGCGACTTCTTGCATGAAGTTTAGGAGGTGCGTACATCGCACCTTTTTTTGTTCTTTAACAACACGGTGTTAGTAAAATGTTATTTTTTATAAGTAGTTTAAATCATAAACTACCTTGATATACTTTTAAAAGATTTTTTAGAGCAAAGTAATCGTTAACTACCAGTTAAGTTACTTATGCTCGTAAATAAGTTACAAATGGGTGTATAACGGATGCCCTGACAGAAAAAGGCGATGAAGGACGTAAGAGCCTGCGATAAGCTTCGGGGAGCTGGCAACTAAGCTTTGATCCGGAGATTTCCGAATGGGGAAACCCTCTTCGATTAGTATCGGAGAACTCTTTGCTGAAAACATAGGCATTGAAGAGCTATACTGGGTGAAGTGAAATATCTCAGTAACCCAAGGAAAATAAATTAATTTAAAGATTCCCGTAGTAGTGACGAGCGAACCGGGAATAGCCCAAACCAGCCGTATCTCACTGTGTTCGACACGGAATGACTAATTCTCTAATAACTAATATCTAATAATCTCAAAAGAAATTTTGATTTAATTAGACATTAGTCCGCCTAGGCGGATTAGACATTGGAAATTCCGCAATCGAGCCTAGCGAGATGCGGCCGGGGTTGTAGGACTACAATATGAAACCTATTTCTATTAGCTGAAGGAACCTGGGAAGGACCACCATAGCGGGTAATAGTCCCGTAAGCGAAAATAGGGTAAGTTTCTAGTAGTATCCTGAGTAGGGTCGGACACGTGAAATCCGGCTTGAATCTGGGAGGACCACCTTCCAAGGCTAAATACTTTTTCTGATCGATAGCGAACTAGTACCATGAGGGAAAGGTGAAAAGAACCCCTGCGAGGGGAGTGAAATAGAACCTGAAATTATACACTTACAAGGAGTAGGAGCCCGTTCCTCACTTCGTTCGGAACGAAATGTCAAAACTCAAATGCCAAAATTCAAAAATGTTTGGCATTTGGATTTAGCGTTTTGGATTTCCGAGCGCAGCGAGGAGCGGGTGACTGCATGCCTTTTGTAGAATGAGCCAACGAGTTAGCTGTACATGGCAAGGTTAAGCAAGTATTATGCGTAGCCGTAGCGAAAGCGAGTCTTAAGTGGCGATTAAGTCATGTGCACTAGACCCGAAACCGGGTGAGCTATCCATGGACAGGCCGAAGGTCCGGTAAAACGGACTGGAGGGCCGAACCCACCGTAGCTGCAAGTGCGGGGGATGATCTGTGGATAGGGGTGAAATTCCAATCGAACTCGGTGATAGCTGGTTCTCCTCGAAATAGCTTTAGGGCTAGCCTCGAGTTAACTATCCAGCGGAGGTAGAGCACTGTTTAGGCTAGGGGGTGAAATAAGCCTACCGATCCTAGGCAAACTTCAAATTCCGTTGCGAATTATCTCGGGAGTCAGACAGTGACGGCTAAGCGCCATTGTCAAAAGGGAAACAGCCCAGATCGTCGTCTAAGGTCCCAAAATCAAAGTTAAGTGGTAAAGGATGTGAGATTTCTTGTACAACCAGGAGGTTGGCTTAGAAGCAGCCATTCCTTTAAAGAGTGCGTAATAGCTCACTGGTCTACGAGATTTCGCGCCTAAAATTTAACGGGGCTAAAACTTTGTACCGAAGACGCGGCAGGATACCTTCGGGTATGCTGGGTAGAGGAGCGTTCTTGTCAGCGATGAAGTCAGATTGTAAGATCTGGTGGAGCGGCAAGAAGTGAGAATGTTGGCATGAGTAACTTGAAGCAAGGTGAAAACCCTTGCCACCGTAAACCTAAGGGTTCCCAGGCAACGTCGATCGCCCTGGGGTTAGTCGGTCCTAAGGTGAGGCCGAAAGGCGTAGTCGATGGACAACAGGTTAATATTCCTGTACCACCTATAAATCGCCAAAATCTGTCTGTACTGAACTTTAAAGCAGTCTTTTTCCTGGGTTCGCCCAGGAATTAGAAGCTTTTTAGCTAGGTGCTTATGGGTAGCAGAGGAGGGACGCGGCAGGATAGAATGAGCCACTTAATGGATTGTGGTCCAAGTAGTAAGGGATTATGGCAAGTAGGTAAATCCGCTTGTCTTTCTCGATTTATCGAGAAGTCTCAAGCTACGGGGGAAATCCCGATTTATCGGGAATAACTCGTTCGAGTTCAGCTGACAGGAAAAACTTCGCTTGCGAGATTTGTAGGTGACCGTACCGCAAACCAACACCGGTAGGTGGGTAGAGTATACCAAGGTGATCGGGATAACAACGCTTAAGGAACTCGGCAAAACAGCAGCCGTAACTTCGGGATAAGGCTTTCCTACCTGTGCTTCGCACTGGGGAATGCCAAATGACAAAGGTCAAATGACAAAGGAATCGGTAAAAACCAAATCATTAAAAGATTAGGATTTGAAGATTTATTTGGATTTTGGCATTAGGATTTTGGATTTCCGGTGCGCAGTACCGGTAGGACGCAGCGAAAGAGCTCACGCAACTGTTTACCAAAAACATAGGTCTGTGCAAAACCGTAAGGTTAAGTATACAG
Source organism: Candidatus Altimarinota bacterium (assembly GCA_028704165.1). Classification (GTDB taxonomy): domain Bacteria; phylum Patescibacteriota; class Gracilibacteria; order RBG-16-42-10; family JAQVLK01; genus JAQVLK01. Next base: position 12,805 of record JAQVLK010000019.1, read on the forward strand.
GCTGACGCCTGCCCAGTGCTAGAAGGTCACGAGGAGGGGTTAACGCCCTGATTCTAAGCCCTAGTGAACGGCGGCCGTAACTATAACGGTCCTAAGGTAGCGAAATTCCTTGTCGGGTAAGTTCCGACCCGCACGAATGGCGTAATGGTGTGAGCACTGTCTCGAGCGTTGACCCGGTGAAATTGCAATGTCGGTAAAAATGCCGACTAATCGTGAATAGACGGTAAGACCCCGTGAAGCTTCACTATAACCTGACATTGTGTCGAGGTTTGACATGTGTAGGATAGGTGGGAGACTTTGAAGTTCCGACGTCAGTTGGAATGGAGTCAACCTTGAAATACCACCCTTGTCTGACTTTTACTCTAACTTGTGCCGTTAATCCGGTATCAAGGACAGTGTTTGGCGGGTAGTTTAACTGGGGCGGTTGCCTCCTAAATGGTAACGGAGGCGCGCAAAGGTACCCTAGGTACGGATGGAAATCGTACCGATAGTGTATTCGCATAAGGGTGCTTGACTGAAAGACCTACAAGTCGATCAGGTGCGAAAGCAGGCGAAAGTGATCCGCTATCTTTCATGTGGGAGAGATAGCGCTCAACGGATAAAAGCTACTCCGGGGATAACAGGCTTATAGCGCCCAAGAGTTCATATCGACGGCGCTGTTTGGCACCTCGATGTCGGCTCGTCGCATCCTGGGGGTGGAGAAGCTCCCAAGGGTTTGGCTGTTCGCCAATTAAAGCGGTACGCGAGCTGGGTTCAGAACGTCGTGAGACAGTTTGGCCCCTATCTATCACGATCGTAAGAAATTTGAGAGAAGCTGTTCCTAGTACGAGAGGACCGGAATGGACGAACCTCTGGTGGACCAGTTGTCCTGCCAAGGGCATTGCTGGGTAGCTATGTTCGGAAGGGATAACCGCTGAAAGCATCTAAGCGGGAAGCCCATCTCAAGATTAAATTTCTCTTCCTTCGGGAATAAGGTCACTTGGAGATTACAAGTTTGATAGGCGGATAGTGTAAGTACAGTGATGTACTCTAGCTTACCCGTACTAATCGACCGAACGAACTTATTTATGAGTATCTTTCTTGACTGGTAGTTTATGGTTACTTCATTAGCTAATTAGCTTTTAGCTAGTTAGTCGTTTGATTCTTAACATTTTGCTTACAATTAGAAATTACTAATTAGACATTAGAAATTAGTAATTTCACACAGGATAGAGGGTTCTATCTTGGTGCCTATAGAGTTGGGGGTACACCTGTTCCCATTCCGAACACAGCAGTTAAGCCTAACTTCGCCGATGGTACTTCGACTTCAGTCGTGGGAGAGTAGGGCGGTGCCAAGATTGAGTCCTCTATTTTTTTATATCCAAAAAACTAAGCTTTTGATACTTCGACTTCAGTCGTGAGAGAGTAGGGCGGGCCTAGAGATTACCGTCCTCTATTTTTTTATACTCAAAAAAGAGGATTATATCTGCGCACCCCTACCTACCGGCAGGCAGGCACAAGGAGATGCGGCTGGTCTCTGGTATTTTAAAAACACTCACAATCTTGCTAGTGCAGCAAATCACCCTCAACCCTCTACCCTAGACCCTATTTTTCATTTCCTCACTTCAGACTTCACAGCCTGCTCCAACCTGTCGTAATCGTAAGGATATTCAAGGATAGTATTGTTGATCAAAATAGTTGGAGCTGTATAAATTCCTGACTTGCGAGCATCTTTGAGATCATTACTAACATCATCACTGGAATTACTAAAGTCGATACACGCGTTAAATTCATCAACGCTCAGACCGGCTTCTTCGGCATATTCACGGAAAAGAGCCCCGTAACTATAATTATTATTCCAAGTCTGTTGATTTTGATAAAGAATATCATGAAAGTCCCAGAACTTCTCCTGTTTAGCGGCACAACGAGCTGCTTCAGCTGCTTTGATGGAAGTCTTACCACGAAGCGGATAGTCTTTGTGAGTCCAGCTCATAAAGTTATACTTGTCGACCAGTTTCCACAAAACAGATTGCAGATCACGACAAGCTGTGCTGGCATAATCGCAGAATAAAATTAACTCTACTTTTGGATCTTCAGCACCACGCTTGGGACATTCCTCATTATGGAAAGCTTCTGCTACTAAAGTCTTGCCGTAAAAAGCAGGACGTTCTTCGGCCGGCTTGAGGAGAGTCATTAGAATAAAGCTAGCGGAAAGCACCAAGAAGATAGTCAGAGTCTTTCTAAAGTGCGAATCTTTGCTTCCCCACATTTGTGTTTTGTTATCGCCTCCACTTTAGCAAAGGAAAAATAGATTGACAAGGTTTGGAGGTGAGAAGGAACTATTATTTTTCGCTAACGGTGGGCTTAAGCCCACCGTGTGCTTTAGGATGACTTAATGCTCCTCGCCAGCCACACTCTTCTCCCTTCTCCGCGCCATCTTTGCTCGTACTCAGTTATGATGTTATCTGGATCATCAGGGGGTATTTCACGATTTTCAACAACTTTAAACTTACTTTGCTCGAGATGCTCCAAAGTGAAAGCTATAAATTCAGGATTGTCATGTTTGATTTGCAAGAAAGCACCAGGTTTGAGTAGATCGTAATAAACTTGCAGCATATTTAGTGTTGAAGCACGTCTTTTGTGATGTCTCTTCTTGGGCCAAGGATCGGAGAAGTTGATGTAAATCCCATCTAATTCTTCTAACTCAAAGAATTCTCGTAAATCTCTGAAGTCGGCACAAATAAACCTAATATTCTGGAGTTTGTTCTTGAGTACTTTCTTAACAGCTTTGAGGGTACGTTCTTCCTTGATTTCCAGTCCCAAGAATTGATCCTGAGGATTTCTCTCGGCCATTGTGCAGATAAAACGTCCGGCTCCCATGCAAATTTCGAGAAAGAGGGTGGAGGAATTCTTCCTTCCACCCGACCAATTCCCTTTTAAATTAGCTGCTTTTTCCGGACCAAAGACTAGTTCCGGAAACTCTTTAATTTCTTCCTTGGCTTGGTTTTTAAATCTCATCTTTTCTAAGCATCAACCAAATTATCATAGACGAAGTACTGGACAATGCGGTAGAAAACCGAGAAGTAAGGACTACTTGAAATCGCTTTGTTCATGGTAATTTCCAAGTAACCACTATCGGGGTGCATAGCCAAAATTGTATTGTCGAATTCTACTACCGGAACCTCAAAAGGAGCATCAAAAAGTTCGTACTCTTTGATTTGTCCGCTAGCCAGACGCTCTGCAACATCTTTGAGTGTGGTCTCGCCTGTTTCAAACTGCTTCCAGTAGATATTGATCTGGGTCGAAGTATCTTGCTTAGGAGTCATTGTGAAGACGATGTTGTCTTTCTTAGGCTTCGTAATGATCCAAGATCGTGGACTCATAGCAACTAGTGAACGTCCCGGATAGCTGGCGCTACTTGTCTGCGAGTCAGAACCAAGGTTCAAAGGTTCAGTTGAAACACTAGCGTTGTAGATTTGGTTTGGAACACGGCGAACACAAATCATACGATAAATCATGCGCGCAGCTTCACGGCGAGTTACTTTATTGCCAACTCCGAACTCAGTGCCAGGAACTGTCAGGAAGTTGAAACGTGTCAAAACATAGATGTACTTGGCTAGATCATGATAAGTAGGTACGTCCGTGAACTCTTTATAGCACCAGTCACTGGTATCACGTTTATCGTGACTTTTGAAAAGGTGATCATGACATCCTCCTAGCGGATAATCTTCAATAAAACTGTCTGCGAAATTGGTCTTGCCAAGATTGAAAGTGTTGAGCAAAATTTTGGCAGCCTCGGCACGAGTTACGCTGTTATTGGGCTTGAAGGTGCCATCCGGATAACCGCCCACATAACCCTTTTTCGCGGCATAGTTCACATATTGTGCCAATGAATTTGAGCTGGGAACATCAGAAAAAACATTACTTTCTTGGTAACTTGAAGTATCGACTCCGTCTGCTTCCAATAAAATCTTAAGTAATTCAGCACGAGTAACGGAATTATCTGGTTTGAAAGTCCCATCATAATAACCGTAGATCACATCGTGTTTATTGAGGTACTCGATGGCCTTATAGTCCAGATCAGACTTGGAGACATCGGCTAGATTCGTGAATCCAGCCGCGGCGAAACTTGTAGCTGGCACTAAAATTACAAGAAGCACAGCTAGGAAACTGCAAATCTTTTTCATGGTTTTTGGGTTAGGGTTTTATTGTATACCAAAGAAGTACACTAACCACTTCTTTGGGTTGGGAAGCTTCTCAACATCAATTTCTGCGCTGGGGCGATTATCTCCCAAGAAATTACCCTGCTCATCCTTGATATTAATCACAATTTCTCCCGGTCTATGCAAATTAAGACTGCTTTTGGCAACTTTTTCCTTGTACTCATCTGACTCGTAGTAGAGGATCTTATTTTGTTTTTCAGTGTTATTCTTGGCCAAGAAAGTTTTTTGCTCCTTAGCTTCTTCGATCTGAAGATTGATCTGGTACTCCTTATAAACCTTATCAGCAAAAGCAAAAACTTCGTAAACTGCAACCACTACTAAAGCGGCGATCAGTATACGAAAGCCCATTTGTTGTCTCTGTTTCCTGCTAAGTCTGGCCATGAGTTTTGGTTACATGGCGAATTCTAGCACAAAGGGCGAAAGTGCTGAAGGGGGGACTTTAGTCTATCTTCTCTAGGAATTCTCTTATCATCTGTTTTAGTGTAGTCTTCCCTTTCGCTGTTTTGAAGTATTTTTCTCTACGTAGGGCATCTCCCTTTGATAAATAAGCTTCGTAAAATATCAATTCAACGGGTAATCTTTTGGCTGTTGATATATTCTTCCCTTCATCGTGTTCTTTAATCCTTCTATCTAAATTGGTAGTGAATCCTATATAGAATTTATTATCTTTCTTGCTTTGTAATACATACACATAATAAAAACCCATAAATCTTTTGTTATGTAGATTTATTTTATAGCAGTAAACCATTCGCTATCACTCAGGTTCACTGCATGTACCACTTTAGAGTTCTTCAACAGCTCGGGCGCAAGCCATGTACCCGAACAGACGAAGCCTGTGAGTGGTACATGGTTGCGGGGGGCGGACTCGAACCGCCGACCTCAAGGTTATGAGCCTTGCGAGCTACCACTGCTCCACCCCGCGGTTTTGCTTGAGCACTATACATTAATGAGATATCTTGTGCAAGGCTTGATTTTTGTGTTAAAAAAATACATATTGTAGTCTGTAATTAGTGTTTTCTGAATTCAAGGCAGGGTAGCTCAGAGGTAGAGCAGCGGACTCATAAGCCGTTGGTCGCGAGTTCAACTCTCGCCCCTGCCACCATTCGCTCGTTATACTCGCTCATGGCAAGCTATACGTAGTTCTTACTTCTTCTTCATGGCAAGCTAGAGCAATTCTAATGATGCGGGCTTGCCCTGAGCAAGCGCAGCGCAGCGAAGGGCCCATAGCTCAGTGGTCACCCGCCCGTACCGAACGGTACGTTCGGGCGGGGAGCAGTCGGCCTCTCATAAATATAAGAAGTCTAAATCTCGGGCCCATAGCTCAGTGGTTAGAGCAGTCGGCTCATAACCGATTGGTCCCTGGTTCAAGTCCAGGTGGGCCCACCAATTTCTTTGATCTCCCTTACCTCCTGGCGCTTTTTTGTCATGATGTTTTGTTGCGAATCTTTGCCCCTTCCTATACAATCGAAGGCGTGTTTTACTGATTATTAATGAGGATTTATTAGTAATTAGTAATTAGACATTAGCAATTACTAATTTCTCACGCATGTCATTCAAAGCTGTTGATCCGAAACAATCATTTCCTAAGTTGGAAGAGGCTATCCTAGAATTCTGGAAGAAGAAGAATATTTTCCAGAAAACTTTAGCTAAGAACAAAAAGGGTAAAAGATATGTTTTTTATGAAGGTCCTCCGACTGCCAATGGCCAACCCGGTATCCATCATGTCTTGGCTAGAGCTTTCAAGGACGTGATGCCACGTTACAAGACTATGAATGGTTATTTGGTGGAGCGTAAAGGTGGCTGGGATACACATGGTTTGCCAGTGGAATTGCAAGTTGAAAAAGAAATCGGTATTTCAGGTAAACCTGATATTGAGAAATACGGTATTGCTGAGTTTAACCAGAAATGTAAGGAGAGTGTTTGGAAATATACGGAAGCTTGGGAGAAACTAACCGAGCGGATGGGTTATTGGGTGGATATGGAGCACCCTTACGTGACTTACCATACTCCTTATGTTGAGAGTTTGTGGTGGGTTTTTCGTCAGATTTGGGACAAAGGTTTGCTCTACAAGGATTTTAAAATTGTGCCTTACTGTGCACGTTGTGGTACGCCACTTTCTAGTCACGAAGTAGCGCTTGGTTACAAGGATGTGAAAGATATTTCCGTCACGGCCAAGTTCAAAGTGAAGGGTGAAGATAATCTTTACCTCTTGGCTTGGACGACTACTCCTTGGACTCTAATCGGTAATACGGCGCTGACTGTTGGTCCCAAGATCGATTATGTGAAGATTAAAAAAGGTGACGAATTTTTGGTCTTGGCTAAAGCGCGTATGGATGCTTACAAAAAGGAGCTTGGAGAGGATATTGAAATAGTGGAGGAATTCAAAGGAGCTAAATTAGTCGGCTTGGAATATGAGCCTCTTTATCCTTTTTGGGGAGGAAAATTTGAGGAAAAAGGCTGGTATGTAGTCGGTGAAGATTTCGTTACTACTGAAGATGGTTCCGGTATCGTGCACATGGCTCTTTACGGAGAAGATGACTACAACGTGATCAAAAAATACAACATGCCTCGTATTAAGCATGTGAACGAAGAAGGTAAATTTATTGCAGGTACCGGACAATTTGCAGGAAAATATTTCAAGCAAGAAGGACTGGATATTGAAATTTTGAAGGAGCTGGGTGCACGTGGGTTAGCTTTCCATAAGGAAAAATACGAGCACTCCTATCCGCATTGCTGGCGCTGTGATACGGAACTGATGTATTTCGCGATTGATTCTTGGTATATCAAGATGAGTGAGCTCCGAAATAACTTAGTCAAAAATAACAAAGCTATCAACTGGTATCCGGAGAATGTGAAGGAAGGTCGTTTTGGTAAATGGCTGGAGGAAATCCGAGATTGGGCTATTTCACGCAGTCGTTATTGGGGAACACCACTGCCGATTTGGGAATGTACCGGTTGTGATCACAAGCTCTGTGTCGGTTCTGTTGAGGAACTCGAGAAACTCGGAGGCTCACTGCCCAAAAATAAGGAAGGCGAAGTCGATTTGCATAGACCTTATGTAGACGATATCAAGATCAAGTGTGAAAAATGTGGCAAGGAGATGAAGCGTGTCGAGGATGTGGCGGATTGTTGGTTTGATTCCGGATCGATGCCGGTGGCACAGCTACATTATCCTTTTGAACATGAAAAAGATTTCAAAAACTATTTCCCAGCCGAGTTCATCTGTGAAGCGGTTGATCAGACGCGCGGGTGGTTTTATACGCTACTAGCTGTCTCAACTCTGCTCTTTGACCAAACTTCTTACAAAAACGTAATCTGTCTGGGACACATCCTAGATGGTGAAGGTAAGAAAATGAGTAAGAGTAAAGGGAATGTGGTAGCTCCTTGGGAGGTTTTTGATAAAGAGGGAGCCGATAGTTGCCGTTGGTACATGTACTCAGCTTCACCTTCCGGTAATTCCCGTAACTTCTCGGTTGAATTGGTGGACAAGAGTTTACGCAAGTTCTTGCTGACGCTTTGGAATACCTATTCTTTCTTCGTAACTTACGCTGCGATCGATAATTACAAGCCGGCCGAGATCAAAAAGCCGGAGCACAAACTTGATCGTTGGATTATTTCAGCTTTGCATAAATTAACCAGCGATGTAACTTCTTCTCTTGAAAACTACGATCTTTTTGGAGCCACACATCTGATGGAGGATTTTGTCGATGAGCTCTCAAACTGGTATGTCCGTCGCAGTAGAAAGCGTTTCTGGAAGACCGAAAATGACGGTGACAAAAAACAAGCTTACGATACGCTCTATACTGTGCTGGTTACTTTTGCCAAATTATTGGCTCCCTTTATGCCTTTTACGGCCGAGGAGATTTTTACCAATTTGAGCAAAGAGTCTGAGTCGGTACATCTTTCTGATTGGCCCAAGGCTAACAAGAAATTGATTGATGAAGATTTGAATAAAGAAATGTCGCTGATGCGACTGGCTGTTTCTCTCGGACATGCGGTACGTAGTGAACATAATCTGAAAGTTCGTCAGCCACTTGCCAGTGCGCAGATTGTATCCAAGGCCAAACTTTCTACGGAAGATCTAGCAGTGATTGCCGAGGAGCTCAATGTGAAGAAGGTGGAGCTGGTCAAAGAGATGAAGGAAGTAGCCCAACAAGTTGTGAAGATTAATGCCGGAGTGCTCGGTCCCAAGATTGGTGGCAAGGTTCAGGAAGTGATCAAGCTTGCCAAAGAAGGGAAGTTTGAGATTAATGGTGACAGAGTTAAAGTTGGCGACCAAGTTTTAGAGGGCGCTGAATTTGAAATTGTCTTCGAAGCCAAAGAAGGTTTTGCAGTGGCGGGGGATCAAGGTGTGGTAGTAGCTCTTGATACCAATGTGACAGCAGAACTGCAGGCCGAAGGCTACGCACGTGAAGTAGTACGTTACATTCAGGATCTCCGCAAACAGGCAAATTACCAAGTTGACGATCGTATCAAAAGCTTCGTTGTCACCGAAGATGCCGAACTCAAGAAAGCTCTCGAGCAATTTAAGGATTATATCGCGAGCGAGACACTTTCAGAGAAGCTGGAACTTGGGAAAGAGTTTGAGGCGGATGAGAGTGTGGAGAAGAAGGTTGAGGGGAAGGCGGTGAAGGTGGGGGTGAAGAAATAATGGTTACATTGTTAAATGGCTAAATTGTTAAGAACCCTTTGGAACAGGGTAACAATACAACAATATAATAATGGACAGTTATGTTTATAATTCTCGGTATCATCCTCTTTATTTCAATCATCATGCTGATTGCAGGCTTGGTTGAGGGTGTGAAGGGAGTTTGGATTGCAGGACTTTCTTTGATGATAATTAGCATCTTGGCTTTTTTAGCGGTGATGTTTTTGGGGGTGTGGATGTGAGATGATACAAAAACATTGTTATATGACTATATTGTTAAATTGTTAAGAAGCAAGGGGATCTAAGACCCACAAAAAAACGGCTGCGCGGTGACAAAATATCCTGGGGTTTAAACCCCAGGATATTTCTTAGCCAGTTTCCCAGACCCTAAACCCTAGACCCTCATCCCTGTTTTCATTCGCATCATTCCCATTCGTTGTGGTCCCATTTCCATTCGCATCATTCTTATTTTTACCTGCCGGAGCCTTTGGAGTAGGCATGGCGTTGTGCCCGCCCGAACGTACCGTTCGGTACGGGCGGGGTCCCATGTCTTAATCTTCCCTTAATGTTTGTGTGCTACCCTAAGGGTGGTAGGGAGGGGGATCCTTCGATGGGCTCAGGATGGTTAGTTCAGTAACCAAGTTCAATGTTCGTAATAAACTTTCAAGATTATCGTGCTCGTGGTGAGCGAAGTCGAACCATGGAGGGCCACGCAAAAAACTCTTCGCACTTCCCGCTTTTCTTGAGTTATTTTGTTAAGATTGCAGCAATTAGGGTTACCTTTTGGTTGGCATAGCAAGGTAGAGTGGTTAGCGAAAACTAAGCTAAAACCACCATGTCACGACCGACTAACGCTCTCCTAATCACTATGAAACAAAAC
>JAQVLK010000059.1 GCA_028704165.1 Candidatus Altimarinota bacterium
CGACCACGACTGCCGCCGCTTCGCAGACGGGCCTTCAGGCGTCCACCAACAAGGCTTACGCTGGCATGGAAGCAGGTTATCCAACCTTCGGCTCCAACCAACAGGTCGTCTGGAAAGCCTCTTTTGGTGACGGGGAAGCGCAGTTCGCCTGGAACGAGTTTACCGTGGAGAACGCCAACCTTGGGTCTGGCGCTCCTTTGCTGAGAAAGGTTGAGTCCAAAGGAACAAAGACCGCTGGAGAAATCTGGGAACTAACTGTCACGGTAACCTTTAGCTAACATGCCATCGAACACCTGGCAGATCGCGGCTTCGGCAGACGACGGGTATTGGGCGGAGGGGAACTCAACCTTTGAGCCCACCTCTGCCAACCTGTTTGTCGGCTATTATGACGGCACTTATGCGGTAATGAATGTGTTCTGCCGCTTTACCAATATCGCCATTCCTCAAGGCGCAACGATCACCTCTGCCAAACTGATCTTTACAGCCAAGACAGACCAGGCGCTTACCACGGTAAATGGAACGCTCTCTGCTATCGACGCTGACAACCAGGCCGCCCCAACAACCTATTCTGGCGCTCAAAATGCAACCAGAACCACGGCCACCGTTGCGTGGAATAATGTTGCTGCATGGACTGGCGAAACAGAATACGATAGCCCAGACATCACGACCGTTATTCAGGAGATTGTAAGCCGTGCCGGGTGGGTATCAGGGAACGCCGTTGTTCTTTATGTGGAAGACAACTCTTCTTCTGCTGTCAACGGCACCTATCGGCAAGCCTATTCTTACAACGACACGCCAGCTAAGTCCCCCCAACTGTATGTCTCGTGGGTGACACCAGAGACCATATCCGATTCCGTCTCCCTATCTGAGTCGGTTGATCTTGTCGAGGTCGTAGACAGGATTTATAAGACTGACACGGACACCGTTTCCCTCTCCGAGTCCATCAAGGTAGACAAGTCTCTGGTTCTGACCGACACGATCTCTTCTCGTGATTCGGTGGTTCCTGTGGCTGGGTCATACGCCGAAGTCCTATCCCACCCGCACACGTCTAAACTGTATCTCGCGGTAAAGGTTCCCCGTATTGTCTGGACAGGCCGCGTTCTCAGGAATCGCGGCTATAACCAGAGTGGTGATGTCGAAGCCGATCTACAAATCAATATTGATGGCTCCCTGCCCTACGGTAATGTCTCTGGCTTCGACATCACCAATTTCATGCCTGATCTTACAGTGTGGGTGGGGACTACCGCTGGCGGTAAGGAACACGGCGTCTGTAGGGCGAGAGTTCTTTCTGGAACCACCCTTACGGTTTCTGCCGACATGACCTGCTCGTGGAGAGCGGGGGATTACGTCTCCATCACCGACGTACACGAACTCTGGCCCATGCCGCATGTGGTCACGGAATCTGGTGGTGTGGTTACCGTCCTGAAAGACCACGACCTGACCAGCTCCAACAAGGACGAGTACCCCGTTCCTGTCATGGGGCCGTCCGCTTGTGTGTTCATGTCGGGCGGGTCTGCTACCGTGCAGTTCAATGGGGCCGAATCCTACCTGGTGCAACCGAACTCAGACGAGCACCATTGGGATTCCGTGAACGGCATCTCCGCCTATTCGTGGTGGTTTGAAGGCGCTTCAGTCACGACCAGTTCTCTACCGAACCCAACAGCAACCTACACAACCGCCGGGCAGTATGTGGTCAGCCTTGAGCTTACGGGAGAGAACGGTAAGACCTTCAAGGGGTTCCGCAACGTCTTTGTCTACGACGACGACAACCCTCCTATTACAGACTTTGCCATCAAGTCCATGTCGGGGTCTCTGGAAAGACATGGATGGGAAGCGCAGATCGAGGTCTTTGAGGACGCGTTCAGCCCAACCAACCTTCCCGATAAGGCCGAAGCAATTCTGTTCGCTCAGGAATACTTTGGCGGCGCGCCCAAGACTCTTGGCGTAGGACACGCGGCCTCTCATGGTAGAGACAATATCAAGCTCGTCGGTTATGCTTCAGACACATCTCTCTCTTACGAAAGTGGGAAGATCAAGTCTGCAACCATGACCATCACTGGTTTGCAGTCCATGTTGGAGAAGAAAACCAACTTCCCCATCTACGTTACTCAGATCGAAAAGGGCGCTCCAAAATGGTCATACTTTTCGGACGGACTCACGGTAAGAAAGGCTCTTTACCATCTGGTAAGGTGGCACTGGACGCTACTCAGGTTTACCGACTATCTGATACCCGACGACCACAACAACTACTTCCCTGGGCAGAACTGGCCCGAAGGCTCTCTTGCAGACCAACTCAACACCTTCTGCCCAGACATTCAGGCAAGGTGGGCTGTTGATAAGACGGGGGCATTGGTTGTCTTTTCGTGGCCCAACTACCTTCCCGTAAGTGGGGATGGGGCGGGTTGGAGGACTCGGCTGTATCAGGACGTGACCTTTACCGATGCGGACTTTGTGAAACTTACTGCTGAGAACCGCATCCGCGAACAAACCGCCAGAGTCCGTGTAGAAGGTGTGTTTGCTACGGCTGACGACTACTGGACATCTGTGGACACGGCTCCTGGCAACTCTAAGAATCACGGTGGGGGGACAAAGACGGTTCCCCGACAGATTCTTGGTACGGGTGGGTTTGTTGGCTCTCAGGGCGAAGAACTAGCAAGGATGGTCTATGCCGAAGAGTCCCGAAGGTATGAGCGCATTTCAATGGAGATGTGCGGCAACTACTCCTTCTTAGACATCGTTCCTGGGGCCAACTACTTCAAATTGACGGCCACACCAAGTAACCTAAGAGGGCTTTCGTGGACAGCAAAGCCGTTCTGGGTGAACACGGTCAACCTCTCCTTTGACCACGAGAACGGCGATTTGGGCGTTTCGCTAACTGCTATTCCAGAGACGTTCCCCGACCCCGATCTGGAAATCTACTCTCAGTATGACGAGATTGGGGAGACGACCACGACCATGCCCGAAGGGGGGGGGTTCTCCGTTGCCGAACTGTTGAAGGATATGGACTCTCCTAAGTCGCGGTGGGTTCCCGCCTTGATGGGGGATGGCGGTTCGCAGACCGAAGGTGCTGAGGCCGGGACTTCCGTTGTGCGGCTCTTTGGCGACCTGAAGCAGACCGTGGTTGCCGAAAACAGACTCTTGATGGACATAATGGACAGGCCCATCTATGTCGAGATCAGCACGGATGAGCGAACGGGCAGGCCCGTTGTCCGTGTCGCTGGGCCGAGAATCGACAACGATACGACTGCCGTGGCCGAGAGCAACAGGGCTTTTACCACCAGGTATGCGTGTTACAGCATCGCGGGGACTGTCTCGGTCATGTCCAGTGCAGTGCCCATCCTTCAGTTGGGAACCAGAATGCCCAAGATGGTCATTGTGGCCTTTACGGGAAGGGCCGGTAACGGAGGGGAAGGGGTTTCGGTGAACCTGTTGCTGAACAACGCCCTACTGAGTACGTTGAGCATCCCTGGGGGATTGCTCGCAACGGCGACGGTAGCTGTTGCCAATCGAGAGATTGTCCCAACCGACTACCTGAGCATTCAAGTAACTGCTTCTTCTGGTGCCTCTGACCTATGGGTTGGGGCAGAATGCCTGGTGTATGGGATTTAGGAGGGCCAATGGCTAGTCCGTCTGCGCTGCACGGGTGCATCAAATCTAGCACAGGCGCATCATACTACCTAACAAGAGACACTGATGCTGCGGACTCTACATGGACGACAGTGAATACTGTATTGCTAAATAGCGGATATTATCCGAGCATTACAGTATGCGGCCAGAACATCCGCATGTTATCAAATCTAAAAAGCACGAATGGCGGGACGACGTTTACGAGCCAATCTTCGTACCAAATGCCAGGATACGAAGCCCCCCCAGATTGGCCCAGGGCGGTGTTTTATGAAGGCGCGCTTGTGGTTGGGTATCTGGATGAGTGGGTTGATGAGGACTTCGTTACTAGACAAGAACCGGCCATCTTTGTGTCTACCGACTATGGCAGGTATTACTACTTACAGTCCGTGATGCCGTCGGTGCTAACAGAAGGGTCTATCTGGTACTCCACCGTGAGGGCCATTCGCTACACGAAGAACGGGCAGATTCACGTTGTGCTTCAAGAGCACGAACTGTCTGACCCCATGCCGCTATACTACGTTCGCAGCGACGACTTTGGAGCAACATGGACAACGCCCGTTATGGTCGGGGCTGCGGATGGGCCAACGTGGACTGGTGGAATCCCGAAAGAGACGCCAGACAGTTACTACTATAAAGTAGAACTATACGTTAGCGGCAGCAATGTGGCGATTGGGGTCTTGGAGTATCCGAGAAAGCTGTCGTACATTTCGGTTCACGACGACCTGTACATAGACTACCCATTCCCACTTCAGTATCACTATGCGGACAACTACCAGTATTACTATCCAATGGACTTTCTCATCAAGGTTAGCACCGATGGAGGGGAGACGTTTGGGGAGTGGACGAGAATCAAGAATGACGAAGATCAAACCGTAGAGGGTGGAGGCACGAAGGCGTGGGGCTATTCCGCAGACCACCCGTTTATACAAGACAGAGGGATTGCGTTTGGGTCTTGCAATGGCAATCTGTACATAATGAGCATGTTGACTGAGATAACAAAGACGATGGGCGGAACGCCGAGGTCGGACGACCCATTCAACGAATTTTGGGGGGTTGGATTTCTCACGGTTCCTTACGCCCCAGAGACAGCCCCAGTTTTTGTTAGTTATTGCATCCCTGGCTGGACGGGAACACCAGAGCGCACCGTCATCAGAAGCGGGTATCTCACGTCACGTCCGTCTGTGGTAATAGACGAAGATGACGAAACATTCATTGTATTTGGAACAATAGGAACAGGAACGTCCATCTATGAGACGTTTTTCAATGGGGAGTTTACATCGAACCTTGTTATGTCGGACGTCTTGATCTCAGGGGATGTGTCAGTTCGTATGTGGGCTGACTGGGCGATTCCGCTTTCTCTTGGGGGCCACGCTTATCTTTTCTAGGAGGACACATGGAAATCGGTGAGTTCGTTCAACTGGTGATATCTGGCGGCGGGGCTGCTGTCGGCTCCTACTACTTTCTGAAGTGGCTGTTCGAGCGATTGCAGGTTTCTCCCGTCAACAAGCGCATCTACGCATTCCTGCTGACCGCGCTATTTGCGGGGGCGGCGTCTATCCTCTGGATGTGGCTGCGGACTGCGTGGCCAGTTACCGTTCAGGAGTGGGTATCTATCTTGTTCCGAGACATGTCCACGGCGATCATGGTCAACCAGATTTGGCACGCCGAGCGGGACTTGTCGCGTACTGTGGGGTGACACGGGGCAACCCGTTAGCCGAGGGGTTGGAAGCCCCCCCCAACCTCTCTATGCAGAAAACCCCCCGAAAGGGGGGTCTCTGCTGCCGAGAAGGGAGGAGAGACACCTGAGTGACTGCTCTCCCCGCTAAAGCGGGGAGCTTCTAGGGATTGAACCCACGGACGCCAGCCCACGTCCGAGTATATTCAAAGCAGCATTATAGTATCACTTTGCGGATTCATAGTCAAGGGGTTTCATCTCCTCTGATACGGGCCGATAACTCAGCCTTACCCCGTTTACCGTAAGGACTCTAGTTTTACCACCGATCATCTCTGCCGCTTCGTTTACAGAAATCATCTGGCGGTATCGCTGATTCCACCACTTCGTCACTGATC
>JAQVLK010000020.1 GCA_028704165.1 Candidatus Altimarinota bacterium
TACCATAGAAAACATAGCGGATATGGCATGAACAGGCTGACACCTGTACAAAAGATGGCTACAACATGGTTTTATTCTCTCAACAACTTAAATTTACAAAAGGTAACTGGAACTCTGCAACAACACACTTTTTTGTTTTTTAATCCGTTCGTGTTAAAATGGCTGCCAGTTCAAATTTAATTTAATTTAATTTAATAATCATTATGTCAGAACGAAACTTTAAACTAAAAATAGAGGAAGATCTTATTACCGTATCTTTCCCTGAAAATATATGTGATGGTGAAGCAGCTAGCGAGTTAAGAGAAATTATTGCTGAGATTGCGTCTCGATCTCGTTTAAAAGGGGTTATTTTTAATGTGAATGGAATAACTTACATAGATTCTGTCGGGACAGGACAATTAGTAAAGGCTTTTACTAATTTTAGTAAACTGGGAAAAAAACTGGTATTTACTGCAAGCCCTGAGAGTAAAATTAGACAGATTCTTAATTTCTTCCGACTGGATAGTACTTTCAGCATTGTTGAAACGGTAGACGAAGCGAGAGACGCGATAAAACATATTTTTGAAGCTCAGGCTTGATTTTATGATTGAAATTACAACCGAAAGTTTTGATCAAGATGACAGGAAGATCCTGAATGCTCTGATAAAAGTTTCAGGAAATCTAACGGGAAAGGAAGGTATAAAATTACTTAATGAATACATAAGAAGAAGTGTAAAAAAGATAGAAACTTATGTTATTGATCTTAGGGAACTTGGAAATATTGATAAGAGTGGATTGGGGACACTAGTGGGCTTAAAGGCTGGATTAAGAGGTCGTATAAAATACATCTTCTTGGAAGGAGCAGATCTCTTAAAGAATAATAGCCAAACATTAGCGAGCCTATTATTAAATGGTTCTGACTCGAACGGTTTTTAGTTGGATTACAAACTCAGAGATAGCTGCTCAGCTCGCGGAAGATAAATAGGTACTGGTAAATATTAGCAAAGACTGATGCCTAAATCTTTGAGCTTTAGGGTTGTTTTTATGATTGATTTATGTTAGAATTAGGGAACTGATTTTTAACTTTTAAAAATATGTCAGTTAACAGAACTGAAGAAAACGGCCAAGTTATTTATATCTTTGAAGGTGATTTAACTGGTGACAAGGGGGCTCTCTTGAAGGATTTGGAGCAAGATGCCAAAGCCGAAGTGAGAGGTATCATTTTTGACCTTTCTAAGGCAACTACTCCAGGTCGAGTTCCTATTGCCATTACAGAGGCTAATCCTGAGAACGCTGTTGTAATTCTTCCCCAAAATGCTGAAGATCCTGACTGGTCATCTCTTTGGGATGCAGAAAGGGCTGCAACTGTAGATGGAGCTAGGGCGAAAGTAAAGCTTATGTTACAAGGTTTTGATCTAACGGGTTTGAGTTAGATTAAAAGCTGAGCTGTAATTGCTCCGCCCGCGGAAGATAAATAGGTACTCCGGTGCCCCAATAGCGGCCGTTGACCGTCATGTAGTTGATAGCTCTCTTTAGAATAAGGCCTGTTCCTTTGAGATCCAGGAAACTTTTTAGGTTGCCGAGTCTTCTGCGTTCCAAGATCCTATTGGCAGCGGTCGGTCCCAGTCCCGGTATTCTTAATAAATCTTCTCTCGTAGCACGATTTAGTTCGATCGGAAACTTCTCAACGTGCTTCAAGCTCCAGGCCAACTTGGGATCCAAGCTTAAGTCCAGCTTACCAGCCTGATCAAAAATAAATTCATCTGACTTAAAGTTATACTTTTGCAGCAAAAAATCTGCTTGGTAAAGTCGGTGTTCTCGCACACTCGAAGCAGGTTCCCTATGTGCTAGGGGAGTGTTGCTGACAGGACGAAAAGCAGAGTAATAAACGCGCTTCAGACTCATACGGTCATAAAGCCAATTCGTAGTCTTCAAAATTTCATCGTCACGTTCGTCACTGGCACCAATAATAAGCTGCGTGGTCTGGCCACCCGGTAAAAATTTCTTACTTGGATCATTACCAATGTTTTTGAGTTTGATCATCGTCGCCAACTCGTTCATCGGATTAATGAGGTCGCTAAACTTTTTACTGGGAGTGATATCTGCCAGATGTTTTTCGGTGGGGGCTTCGATATTCACACTCATGCGACTAGCGAGACTCGCTCCGAGTTCCAGCAAGTGTTTGCTGGCGCCCGGAATAGCCTTGAGATGAATATAGCCTTTAAACTTGTACTTATTTCTCACCAAGTAAACAGTCTTGATTAGTTCCTGCATGGTATAGTCGGGATTTTTGACAATTCCCGAACTAAGGAAAAGTCCCTCCACATATCTCTTGTACACGAATTGCATAAAAAGGCCGGCGAGTTCCTCCGGAGTAAAGATAGCGCGCGGGACATCGTTACTTTTTCTATTCACGCAATACTTGCAATCATAGACACAGACATTAGTCATGAGGATTTTGAGCATATTGCAAGGTATGCCGTTACTCTTGAAGCTGGCGTGGATGCCCCATTGCTCCCGGTGCTTGGCAGCCTTCGCAAAAACACTTTTGCCAGGTATGCCACAACTGTCGTACTGGGCGGCGTCGGCTAATATCTGAAGTTTACTTAGGGTGTCCATATTACTTGAAATGAAAATTAAAAGGCAGAACCTTGATTTACCCGCCTTCGCTCTTTCAGAGCTTCGGACGGGCAGGCATGATTAAAGGATGGCCATGATTAGGATTAATTAGTCTTTTGTTAATCCTTCGACGCGCTTCGCTTGCTCAGGACGAGCAGTGCCTTCGGGTAAATTCTCCGCCGCCATGCCTTCGCTCTCAAGCTTCGGCAGGCAGGCTTGCGGCGTTTGCGGGTACAGGGCTTGCCCTGGGGTACATACCTTATTGATTAATTTATTGTTATGGACTCTCTTGAACTCCATTCTTTTTGCACCGAAGTTTATAAGGAGTCCTATTTCCATCTTGTAGGCTTCAAGATAATTCATAGCTTGTGCCAAATGCGCGTCTTCCAAGCTGATAACAGCTTTAAGCTCAAGCATGATCTTATCTTCGATAAAAAAATCTGCCCTTCTGGTGCCAATTTCTCGGTCTCGATAAAAAATGCTCATCACTTTTTCTCTTTCGAAAGACAAATCGGCAAGTTCCAGCTCAATTGCTAGTGCTCTCTGATAAATCACTTCTTGAAAACCATTTCCCAGTTCAGTATGAACTTTCATGGCACATGCAATAATTCTTTTGGTCAATTCCTCGTGTTTCATAAATAATCAAGTTAATCAAATAACCATTTCAACACATGTAATAAAATAAGAAGATGTCCTAAATCATGGTCTAATCAAGGTAATCATGGTAATCAAGGTAATCATGGTCCGTACTTCCTGATAAGTCCCGTCACGACCCCTTGGATCAGCAGCTCATTTACGGGATAGATGTCGTGATATTCAGGATTCTCGGCCTGGAGGTAAGTTTTGCTGCCGTTCTTGATGAATCTTTTGACTGTATTCTCGCCATCGATCAGTGCCACTACGATATCATTTGCTCGTGGTTCGCTATTTTGATTGACGATCACAATATCGTCTTCATGAATCCCGGCGTCGATCATGCTATTGCCGGTGACTCTGAGCATGAAACAGCCTTCGACCTTGGGAGCCATGGTCTCACCAATCGAAACCCAACTCTCAATGTTCTCTTCGCAAGGAGCCGGATTGCCCGCTGGGACGCTGCCCATCACAGGCAGTTTGCGATCAGATGATTCCATCTTTTCTTTAACGCTTTGCAATAACTTGATACCACGTGGGACAGGGGCTCGTTGGATGAAGCCTTTTTTCTCGAGCGCATCCAAATGTTTGAGCACACTATTGTCAGATGAAACTTTGATCTCTTCGCGAAGTTCTTTGACAGTAGGGGAGGCACCGTAGGAAAGCTGGTATTTTTCAATAAAATCGAGAACTTCCTGCTGACGGGGACTTAAATTCGTTTCACTCATTTGAATTAAAAATTAAAGATTAAAAATGTTTGAATTTAGTGATTAGTGGATAGTGATTAGATGATTCATTTGGCACTTGGATTTTGGCATTTGCCATTTGACGTCTCTATTGTAGGTGAGGATATACTCACCGGTCAAGACTAAAGCGCTTGCAAGCTTAATTAAAATATTTCAAAATCCTAGATTCGGGAACTCGATTTCCGAAATTTTGGCATAAGCTCTTACAAGAGCTGCTGAAGATCTTTCTTTCCGGAGTGCAGGGCCCACCACCCCCCTCCCTACCACCCTTTATTTTAACAATGAAACATTAAGAAAAGATTAAGACGAAACAAACAGCCTTAATCTTTCTTTAATCTTCTTATGTTAGCGTTTTGGCATATGCTTTAACTTATGAAAAATGCGCCAGCAATTTTTTAAACGCCAACCCAAATATCTGCTCACTTATCTCTGCCACCAATGCGAACTGGATTTTACCAGCACTGAACTTACTCAGCCGGAATGTTTTTATTGTGGCAGTCAGAATGGTTTTACTCTTTTGAACAAGGAAAAGTTTATCAGAGACAACTTGAAAGTAGCGGAAGAAAGAATGTCATTTAATCTAAAGAATGTCTACGAAGCTTAGAAGTACGCCGCTCTATGCTAAGCCATATTCGGAACTCGGGGAAACAGATAACAGACGATAGTGCCAGTCAGGAGATTCCAGTCACAGTCCCAAGACAAAGTCTTCCCCTTGGGAAAGGGAGACCTTTGGCCTGCAAGACAAATCCTTCTTTGACTTGCACTCACACTCACACTCACACTCACACTTGCACTTAAGAACAGACTACAAACAACAATTGAACAATATAACCATGTAACAATTCCCTTAACCATTTTAGCCATTCTAACCATTCTCTCTACCCACTAACCACTAACCACTAATCACTCTTCACTATTTCCTATTCCCGCCCTTCCTGCTATCCTTAGGCTGTTTAAAATAAAAGTTATGTCCAAGGATAAAAAAATGAGCGAAGAAGATAAGCGCAAGAATTTCATGCTGCTCGTTGATTCCGAGAAACTTTTTCGCAGTCTCTTTGCAAATGCGATTGATGCGATGGTGATTCTGGATAAAAAGGGTGAGTTTATGGAAGTTAACAATAAGACCGAAGAACTGCTGGGATACTCCAGAGAAGAAATCTTGGGACGTAAATTATCCGAATTGGATCTACTGACTCCGGAAAGCAAAGTCACGGCTCTCAAGAACTTTGTCAAAAGAATGGCAGGCTTCACGATTCATCCTTATGAATTAGAATTCGTACACAAGGATGGCACGATCATAGTCGGAGAGCTGAACGCCGCCCCGCTCGAGGTTGATGGTAGAATAGTGGGAGACTTAATTATCATTCGCGATCTGACGGAACGTAAAAAAAGAGAGCAAAGAATGCGTGAACAGGAAAATGAAATCCTGGATCTCTTGGAAAATTCCAACGATCTGATTCAAAGTGTTGATGCACAGGGTAATTTTATCTATGTAAATCAAAAATGGCAGGAAGTTTTGGGCTACTCCAAGGATGAAGCTCAGTGTCTGAATCTGCAAGAAGTCTTAGCACCGGACCAAATCGCGCACTGTATGGAAGTCTTTGCCAAAGTCCAGCAAGGGGAAAGTTTTTCCCAAGTTCCGACCGTTTTTATCGCTAAGGATGGTAAAAAGGTTTCCGTTGAAGGTTCAGTTAATTCCAAAATAGTTGATGGCAAATTTGTCTCGACACGCGGAATTTTCCGGGTGGTGGAATAATTATATTGTTTAATTGTTGCATTGTTATATTGTCTTTCAACAATATAACCATCTAACAATGTATTTTGTTTCTTTAATGTATTTCGTTATAATAAAATCTGTTAGTCAAAAAATAACCCCCCAAAAAACATGACAGAAAAAGTAAAAGGCTCCGTCTCTTGGCTTTATTCCAAGCGTATGCCGGTTTTACTGTGGCTAGTCTTCTCCTTGGTATTCTTTGTAAATTCGCAAGGTATCATCCCGCGCGAAACCATTTCCAAACAAATTATCCTAGAACTTTTTACCAAGTATAGCGTCTATACCGGACTTTTATTCGGTCTGATTTCCATGTTAATTGCTTATCTCTTATTCTTGCTCAAGAAACTGCCCAAGCTGGGGCAAAGCAAACTGCTTTATCCTGTGATAATGATGCTGGCAGTCGCTCCTTGGTATTTCTTGGGTCGTCAGTTGGTTTACTTCGAAAATCGCTACACTGATTTCGCGAAAGCAACGATTGATTTCTTGGGAACACCACTCCTGGCTAGTTCCAAATTCATGTTCCTGCTCGCTCTCCTGTGGATCGTGATTTTCTTGATCTTAAAAAATAAACATCTGCTCGGTCTCGGGAAAAGCGTTTTGGTTCTTTTTATGATCATGTGCTTGGGTGGCTGTATCGGCGAATTCGAAATCTTTGCTTGTTATCTCTTGCCTGACAGTGATCATTGCTATCAAGATGCTGCGGTACAAACCGGAGATTCTGCTGATTGTGCCAAGATCAAAGGAGCGGACTTTGCAGCTGGCGGTTCCAATCCTCCCCGTGATAAATGTTATTTGCGTATCGCTGAAAACACCGGTGATCTGTCCGCTTGTGACCAGATCGAAGGTGGTCTGATGTCTTACACCAAGGAGGAATGTCTGCTCGGTGCTTCCGTGAAACACAATAACCCCAGTGGTTGTAAGGAACTAACAGGTTCCGCTCGTCAGCAGTGTATCAATGCCGTCGGTCCCAATATTGAAGCCGGTCAGGTTTTGGAAGTGGATGAACAAATCAAAGTCTTGGAAGCCGAACTTGCCAATAGTCCGGATGAAGGATTACAAGCACAACTGGATGGCCTCAAGGTGAAGCGTCAGGATATGCTGGATGTGCTGCCCGGCAGTACCAAATCAGAATACCAAGAACTTTCTGATCCTAATTACCAAAGAATAGTAGGCGATTACGTGACCGGTGATCTTGATCAAAAAAGTCGTGATGAGTTGGTTGATTTGACTCGTAGTTTGCGTGAGAAGGGTGAAGAACTTGATGATAAACAATATCAAGCTTTGCGAGATTACTTGAAGGCCAAGAATGATCCGGCCAATGATATCGAGAACATGGATGATGCTGAGATTGTGCAAGCTCGTTGGAACGAGAAAATGGGGATGGCTTTTGAAAAAGTAAAATTCTGGAAAGCCAATCCGAGTGAAGCGGAACAAAAGCTTGATCAGCAACTGCTTTTTTATAACCGCATGCTGGAACGCCAGGCGGCTATCTTGAAAGCTCAGAGCGCAGCTGAGCAAGACTTGCAGCGGAACGCCGGTATCTTTGGCGATGCCATCACCAGCGAGATCAAAGATAAGATTCAAGGCGAAGCGATCAAATATATCTTTGGTGAAATCGCAGAGGGCACTGCCGGTTATGCCACCAAAGTGCTCGGCGAAGCTCTCGACACCGTCAAAGCTGAGGCTCAAGGCAAAGAGTTCCGTGGTCTAGTTCGTGCTTATAATCTCGGCATGGAAGAAGAACTGGCCAAGGCCGGTGGCAATGTCGACAAAGCTCATGCTGCGGTGCTGAAAAACTTAGAAAGTGATCCTTATACCTACGAAGATCAAAATACTTTTGCCAAGTACGGTAACCTAATCGAGAACAAAAACTGTGATGGCTCCAATCCACACTGTATTGATCACGACGTGTTCTGGAAGTCGATGAAGAAGTCGTATAAATATCAGCAGAAAGGGTAGAGGGGGACCAAATTTTAAATGATGAATTTTGAATTCTGAATGGGGGGAGAAAGGGACTAGGGTAGAGGGTTTAGGGGGAGTTAGTGACGACGTGACTAGTGACTAGATTCTTGCACTTGCACTTAAGAAAAAGGCTAGACTGGCTAAGGCCGGTGGCAGCGGAGTAAGAGTGAATTTAGAGATTTTTAGCTATAATTCACTTAAAATTGACAAAAAAGAGTGAATTTGCTACAATTTATGTACTAATTCACTATATATGGCCAGTAGCGCACTACTGCAAAGAAAACTCAAATTTCTGAAGCGTGACTTCGATAAGCTCAAAAAAGGCAAACAGGGCTTACTGGTTTTATTGGACGAGGCTGAGATCCCGGAAGCAGTTTACAACTCAAATGCCATTGAGAATTCAACTCTGACCTTAGCCGAGACTGAGCAAATCTTGCTACAAGCGCAAGTTGCGCGGCAAGTATCGGTGCGCGAAGTTTTTGAAGCGCAAAATCTGGCACGGGTCACAAGTTACTTGCGAGCCAGTCGGGAATCCTTGTCGGAGGAATTGATCTTGAAGCTACACGGGATGCTACTAACCGGCATCAATGACAGTATCGCCGGGCGTTTTCGCAGTCGAGGCGAATACGTACGTGTCGGGACACATCTGGGCTCTGCTCCTGAACATTTAGCTAGAAAGCTGGAAAATAGCTTGGATGATTATACGGCGGAGTTGGATAGCTATTTCTTGGATAAAATTGCCAAATTTCATCTGCAATTTGAAAACTTGCATCCTTTTGTCGATGGTAACGGACGGATCGGGCGTGTCTTGCTCAATTATCAATTACAAGCCTTGGGTTTCCCGAGTATTATCATCCGTGATCGTGACAAAGAGGAATACTATCGCTGCTTCGCGGCTTTTGATGATCGTGGCGAGACCAAAGGCTTGGAAAAGATCTTAGCCTTGGCCTTGCAAGAATCCCTGCATAAGCGTCTGGCTTATCTCCACGCTGCCAAAATTATCCGAGTGACAGATTATGCCAGGGCGCAGGGGCAAACTACTCGTGCAGCCTTGAACGCCGCTCGTCGTCAGACCATGCCGGCTTTCCGGGAAAGGGGAGTTTGGAAGATGGGAATTTTGAATGATGAATGATGAATTTTGAATGGGGGAATGGCTGAAATGGTTGGGGAACGTCTGGAACTATGACACTTCAATTTCGCTGCGCTACATTCAGTGCGAGTAGAAATATTATTTATAGTATAGAAAGCTGAGGATGTTCTAGCTCGTCCTGAACCTGTTGAAGGATTACACTGATTAAATGATGGACCCGCCTACGCCCTTCGACTGTGCTCAGTGCTTCGGCGTGGCAGGCTATGATTAGAAGGCACTTTCCTTGGAAGTGTTTCCTTAATCATAGTTTTCCTTTAATCAAGAAAATCATAGTTCTGCCCCCTGTTGTTTGTCTTCCGTCCTCTGCCTTCATTCCCTGCCTCCCAACAATGTAACAATATAACAAGGTAACAATGTCTCCTGTGTTTCTATTCTGCTCCAATCAGCGTATAGTATTCAAGCCTATTCGATATATTAACAATTCGTCGGGCAGGCCTGCCTGTCCGGTAGGCAGGCGCCACCTTTTAAATTCGCATTCCGGCGCAAAATTTTGCTACCGCGGGCGCAAGGCCCGCTCCTACCTAATCACCCTTCGATCCGCCTTTAGGCGGACTCAGGGTCTCCGCCTTACAGGCTCCGACTATCCACTATCCACTATCCACTATGACCTTCTCCTCCCTCGGCGTGGCACCTGCCCTCCTCAAAGTGCTCGAGCAACTCAAATTTACCGTACCCACTCCTATTCAGGAACAGGCTATTCCCATCGTGATCGAAGGCAAAGATCTGATCGGTATTGCCCAGACCGGCACCGGCAAGACTCTCGCCTTTGGCCTACCCATGATCCAGCGTCTCGCGGAGAGCAAAGGTCGTGGCTTGATCCTCCTGCCTACGCGCGAACTGGCCTTGCAAGTCGAACAAGCTCTGCGCCAAGTTGGAGCACCCAGCGGTCTGCGCACGGTGGTCCTGATCGGTGGTACCAATATACAGCCTCAGATCAACGGCCTAAAGCGTGATCCGCACATCATCATCGCCACTCCGGGTCGCCTCAATGACCATCTCGAACGTCGTACCGCCAAACTTGAACGTATCAAAATAGTCGTGCTGGACGAAGCCGATCGTATGCTCGACATGGGTTTTGCCCCTCAGATCAAAACAATCCTAGCGGCCGTTCCCGCCAATCGTCAGACCCTGCTCTTTTCGGCTACCATGCCACCCGAGATCACCAAACTCGCCACCGCCAGCATGAAGTTACCGCTGCGCGTGGAAGTTGCTCCCTCCGGCAGCACCGCCGACAAGGTCATTCAAGAAATTTTTATTGTACATCGGGAAAACAAAGTGCAGCTCGCGGAGAAACTACTCCGTCAATACAAGGGCAGTACTCTGATCTTTACCCGTACCAAACACGGAGCCAAAAAGCTCGCCCGCATCCTGCGCCAGAGTGGCCACACAGCCGACGAAATCCACTCCAATCGTTCCCTAGGCCAACGTCGCAAGGCCCTCGATGGCTTCAAATCCGGCAAGCATCGCATCCTGGTCGCCACTGATGTTGCTTCGCGGGGGATCGATGTGGATCATATCGAACTCGTCCTAAACTTTGACCTCCCTGCCAACGCCGAAGACTATGTCCATCGTATCGGTCGTACCGCACGTGCCGGTCAGTCCGGTCGTGCCGTCTCACTCGTCACTCCCGATCAGCGCCGTGATCTCCAAGACATCGAGCGTCTCGTCCGCCAGACTCTCCCCATCTCCCGGATGCCCGATTTGCCCGAGGTCCAGTTCGTCGACGCCCCCCGCGCCGCTCATCCCAACTATCATCCTCATGGCAATCGTAACTCCAATCGTGGGGGACACCGCTCTTTTGGGGGTGCTGGGAATAGGAAGAGGTTTAATAGGGGGAGGTAATCTTTAATTCAAAATTAAAAATTAAAGATTAAAAATGGGGGAAGTAATGGTCTTTTTGTAAATCATTGAAAGAATGGTATTCTTAGCGGGTCAAAAATTATAAAAAAGAATGTTATGGGAGCTCCTTACTATAAAAAAAGTGGTTTCACTTTGTATAAAGGTAATTGTTTAGAGGTTTTATCTAAGATGCCTGAAAATTCTGTAGATATGATATTTGCCGATCCGCCATATTTTCTTTCAAGTGGGACTTTCACCTGTCAAAATGGCAAGATGGTAAGTGTAAAAAAGGGCAATTGGGATTTGAGTAATGGACATAAAAAGAATTTCGAGTTTCATTTAGCTTGGATAGAGGCTTGTAGAAGGGTTTTAAAACCTGAAGGGACAATCTGGATAAGTGGCACTTATCACTCCATCTATCAATGTGGATTTGCTTTACAGATTGCAGGATTTCATATTTTAAATGATATTTCTTGGTTTAAACCAAATGCTTCACCAAACTTAAGTTGTAGATTTTTTACTGCAAGTCACGAAACTCTAATTTGGGCTAGAAAAGAGAAAAAAGCTAAACATACTTTCAATTATGATCTAATGAAGAATGGAGATTGGCCGGAAGACCAATTAAAAAAGCCAGGATTGCAGATGAGATCTGTCTGGGCGATGGGAACTCCCAAAAAAGAAGAGAAAAAATTTGGAAAACATCCTACTCAAAAACCATTAGACTTACTGAAAAGAATCGTGTTAGCTAGTACAAACAAGGGAGATTTGGTGCTGGATCCTTTTGCTGGTAGTTCTACTACAGGTATGGCAGCATTTTTAACCAAAAGAAAGTTTATTGGAATAGATACTGAAAAAGAATATCTTGAATTATCCATTAAACGTCTCCGGGATTTGGAGCGTAATCAAAATAAGCTTATTTAACTAAATTTATATGAAATTTATTGATTTCTATAAAGACGTGTTAGGTTGCAAAACTGAAGATGAGGTTTTTAGCTACCTTATTTCTAACTTGAAACCAAGTAATACGCTATGGTCATATTTTGTGAATTGGGAGAAGGTTTTTGAAAACACGAAAAGAATAGAATTGGCCCTTAATAATCTGAATTATCTGATCGGTAAGGATAATTTTGATGAGGAATTCAGATATTTAGTAAAAGAAAATCCATCTGTTATTGAAGCAATCCCAGCACTTGTTGTAAGGGGCGGCAGTAAAAGCAAGAAATTCAAAATACTTGTGGATTTTCATAATAAAAAATTAGTTTATGAAGATTATGATTTCTCTTGTAAAAAACCAGGCAGTAATGATATTGATAAATATCTCAGATTTGTTAAGGAAACTGGATTAAAGGAACTTTTAACAAAGAAAAAAGTAAAAAATCTAGTTGATTACATGATTGGAGTAGAAGCCGGATTGGATAGTAACGGTCGTAAAAATCGTGGAGGACATGCTATGGAGGAAATTGTGGAGGGATTCGTTAAAGATCTCTGTCAAAAGAATAACTACGTGTATCTAAAAGAAGCTAATTCAGAGAAAATCAAAAAAGAATGGGGGTATAATGTACCTGTAGACCGTTCTTCTCGCAGATACGATTTTGTGATTAAGAAAGGAGAAGAATTGATAATTATTGAAACTAATTTTTATGGTGGTGGTGGGTCTAAATTGAAATCTACAGCAGGGGAGTACCGAAATCTTTTTGATGTTCTAGGTGGAAAATACAAATTCTTGTGGATCACGGATGGAGCAGGCTGGAACTCTACAAAGAGGCCACTTGAGGAAACATTTAAGCATAATGATTACGTTCTGAATCTTAGTATGTTGGAAGAAGGCGTGTTGGATCATGTTTTGTAGGATATTCTTGAGATAAAGGTAAAAATACCTCGACTCCTTGCGCTTTTCCTCAAGCGCGTGGTATTTTGTGAGATGACATATGAATTGTATGGGTTGACGGAGAAGGTGGTGGGGATAATTGAAGAATAATCATGAGTAAATACAAAGAACAAAACAGATTAGATGAAAAAGCTATTTCCATAATTAGCAATTTCTTTACATCTAAATATGGTGATTTATTCGATTTACAGTTTCATGGAATAAAGGATAACACACCAGATACAGATGGTTTTTTACGTCTAAGAGAAAAGGATGCAATAAAATCTATGGAAGGTAAGAATTTAAACCAAGTCGTATTTTTCCAACTTAAAGGACAAAAAAATATCGTCAAAAATAATTCTTACTGCTGTGAAAAGAAATTGATAGATTTTTGTAGTGATATAAATTTACCAACGATATTATTTGTAGTGGGGGCTATTGATTCTGAGGCTGAACAAGGAGGTTGTGCGGAAATTTATTGGTACCACTTCAGTAGGGTTAATAAAGATATTTTAGATACTATTTCTAAAAGAAAGGAGTCTCGCACTGTAACGATTCCGAATTTAGAACCTCTTAAAATCAGCGAGAAAACAGATAACGCAGAGACTTTCTATTCATACATTAAATCATTGGCTAAGAAAAATGCTTTCTTGGATACTCCAAAACCTGTATTGGACTTAGCAACAGAATATAAAGATAATATTGTTAAAGTAGGAAGCGTACTTTACCTTGTTGGAAGACTAAAAGATAAAAATCTTCTCAGCAATATTCTGGATTTAGAGCAGGTGGATATAGATCTTGCCTTATACAGCTTGTTGAAAAAAGAGCTTATTTATAGTGAGCAAGAAACATTCATTTTTAAACAAGTGGAGGATGGTCTGAATAATGATATTGGACTATTGCTTGTGTACGAAACTATATCTCAGCTGAATTTGGAGAGACTGTTTAGTCTATTTTCTACTCATTCGGAGAAAATTAATATTTATAAGAATCTAGCTAAAGTTAGACACCCTTTGATAAATGATTTTTTTAATTCACACACTGATAAGCTATACCAAAACTTAAAAAACAAAACTAAAGAACTGAATAATGACGATATATTCATGGAGCTAGATCTACTAGAACAATATATTTATCGTGTTCCCAAAAAGTCTATAGGGATTATAAAGCTAATAATTAACAGTAAAAAACCACTTAAGCCTAAAAAAATAACTTACAAAATATTTGGTACGCTTCAAGGTAAAAAGCATAAAGATTTAATATTCAAGTGCGTAGTTCTTCTGGAGAAAATACGATATTTGGAAATGAAGCAAGTTTTTATTTTACTTGTTAGAATATCAAGACATAATAATGAAAAAATAAGCAAAGAAGCCATCAGGGCGTTGAATAATCTGACAAAATATAATTGGAATGCAATCCAGAATCTTGGTTTTGGCGTACAAAAATATGTCATAGAAGAAATGCAAAAATGGAGTGACAAGAAACTCAAAGAAGATCTTGTAGCTATCTTGGAAACTTGCAAGCAACTCTTAACACCTTCTTATGAAGGTCAATCTTGGAAAGACTATAAAACGATGACACTGCTTTCTGGTCCGCTTCCGGTAAATAATGATCTCCGGACAATCCGAGAAAAAACTGTTGAATTATTAAAGCGCCTGTACGCTATTGTTGATAACAGGAAGCAAAAAAAAGAAATACTTAATGTATTAATTGAGGCAACCCAAACTTCGCCTTACGGCAGTAGTGAAGGATTGGAGGAAGTGGTTTTGAAAAATACGCAAGATGTACTTGAATTCCATATTGATATTATAAGAGGCGCTGATCTTTCAATAGCCAAGATGATAGAAGGTCATAAAGATTGGTTTACCAAAAGATTTGGCAAAAAACTTAAAAGAGCAGATGAACTAAATGTTCTTCTGACAAGTAATGAGGAATATAGAGTTTTTAAGTTGTTTGTAGGGCTTGATTTGAAAGAAAGTCATACGCTTGGTTCTAAAAAAGCTGACGAGCAAAGAAAATCTAAAATCATTGAGCTGATAAAAAGTGGTATTGGAAAAAATAATAAAAAAGATTGGGAGCAGAGGATTATTTCAATTGTTGATAGCTATTCTCCGGACAGTACAACTTCATTCAGCTATTTTCATTTTTTCCTTGAAGAATTGGGAAAAAAGCAGACTGGTTTTGCTCTGGAGTTAATAGAGAAATATGATTCTAAACTGAAACATTTTTTAGGGTATTTATTGCAGGGGATCGGTAAAAAATCACCTCGAAAATTCAAGGAAATTATCAAAAATTGGGTGGAGCTTAATAAAAACCTTGAAATAGCTTCTTTAGTGCTTGGCAGTATTGATAAATTGGATTTATCGCTAATGCAAAAGGTTTTTATTAAAGCCAAGAAAACAAAAAACGTAACAATCTTGAATAATATTGTTTACTCAATATTTTCTGTTCCCAATCAAGCAAAGGAGTTAAAAGACTTACTTGTGGATGTGATCACAGAACTCACAAAACAGTCCAGTAGCAATTGGATTGAGCGTGTTTGGTACAACGCTGAGAAACCTATATTGGGTGAATTAAATCAGAAAAATATTGAAGTAATATTGGACAATTTAGTTCTGGCAACCAAGCTCAATTACTACCTGGAAGAGATGCTTACCTTGATTGCTGAAAGATTTCCTGTGACAATTATTCAATTCTTTGAAAAAAGGGTTATCAGAAAAAGTAAAACGGATAGAAGAGCCAAGTACAGATATGATGATATACCCTTTGATATTTATGATTTAAGACAAGTTTTCAACAAGCATGAGAAGGAAGCGGTGGAGGAGATATTGAAGTGGCTTGCGAAGAAAGATGAAAACATCTCTTGGGATTGGTCAGCAGGTCATCTTCTGCATAGCCTATTCCCAAACTTTCCTGATATTTTGCAAAAAAAACTTATAGAAATGATCCAGAGTAAAGACGAAAAATTAATAATGCCTATTTTGCTAATCCTGGATTCTTACATGGAATCTGTTTCTCATAAAGTATGTAAGGAATTTGTAAAAACATATGGTGCCCAACAAAAGTATAAAATTGAGATGTTCCTTATTTTATCTCAAACAGGAATTGTTTCTGGGGAGTATGGACTTATGAACGCCTACGAACAAAAGAAAAAAGACATACAAACTTGGAAGCGAGAAAGAAGTAATCAAATCCAAGCATTTGTTAAAGAATATGAAGAATATCTTGATGGTCGTATTGCTTACGAGAAAAAAAGAGCTGATGAAGAGATAGAATTGCTCAAAAGGAATATGATTTAATTTTATTTTTGCGTTTGAATTATATGCATAAATTTACTCACCTTTACGACAACAACGAGATAACTGGCAAAATATATGTTCAAACACAAGCTCTTTTTTTAGATGCTGTGCTAGGTTTTTCGAAAGGTGATAAAGATTTATTTTTTGAATACATTCTTGCTGTAATGCATAAATTGCATGCAACGAGGTATCATTTGGGAAATTATGAAATGTTTGAGAAAATGGAGTATGAGGAAGTATCAACAAGAGACATTGACGAAACAAGGGAGTGTCTAGAGCTTATTTCTGAAGTGGAGGCTTTTCTTTTTCAGGTTAAAAGCTCTTTGGATATGCTCGTTAAATTGCTTGATGCCGTATTGGGAAAAGGCATTGTTAGAACACAAACTTATATCAAGTACGGTGAAAAATTAATAAAGGGACTTGAACAATATAAACAAAGTAATGGAGCCAACAAGAAGGCTGTTGATGCCCTGATTTATTTAATAACGGCAGACAAGGAAGACTGGATAAAGACTACTATTGGCTGGAGAAATGAATTAAATCACATAAAAGGGCTTCGAGGTTACGTATTTAAAAAAGTTATTGACTCTGACGGCAAAATTGTTATTGAGAAGCCAACGTTCAAAAATAAAGAAGTATTACCCCTTTTGAGAACAATTTATGAGAACAACTTGAATTATCATCAAGACTTTATAGCTTATGTCGTCATGCTAAAATTACCATCGGCATTCAATTTAATACCAGCTGACAAGAGTAAGGCTGTTCAAGAGTTTGGTGACTTGGGAGAGTTTGTTAAGTGGAATCTTGGATTTAATGCGCCAAATTAAATGTTCTATCTCCAGCTCTTAGTCCTCCGCCCAAAACAGATAATTTATAGCCATGCCCACCCCCAAATCCGATTTTCCCAAAATACCTGGAATGCCCGGCGGGAGGGAATACAAATTTTGAATTATAAATTTTGAATGGGGGACTTGCAGGCCAAAGGGGACAAAGTCCCACCTTTGGTGCCTCCCTTTGGGACTCACAGTTGCACTGTTTCTTTGGTGTTTGAGATTTTTGTAAACTTTTACAATAATTTTACAATATCTTGACAATCAAAATGTAACAAGATAAACTTTTTGTACTTATTTAAAGTGCAAAAATGGCTAAGAAACTTGAGCTCAAAAAACTACGTCGTCAATGCGGCATGTCCCAAAGCGATCTGGCCCGTCGACTCGGGATTTCGCGTCCGACGCTGGTGAAGATCGAGCGCGGGGAGCGGCCTTTGAAGCTTGCCGAAAAGCAGCGAGTGCGCGAGCTCTTTGAGTTGGCGGACGGGGTGGCGGGCGCCGGTGATTTGCGGATTGATGTGCCCCAGCAGAAACTGGAGAAATTCAAGCAGGTGCTCTTATATATTTTGGAAAAAGTCGGTAGTAAACCCAATGTCGGCCTGACCGTGCTCTATAAACTGCTGTATTTTATCGATTTTGATTATTACGAGAAATACGAGGAGCAGCTGCTGGGACTGACTTATATCCGGAATCAGCATGGGCCGACACCACGTGAGTTCGTGCAGGTGGTCGAGCAAATGAAGAAAGACGAGCAGCTCGAAGAGCTTAACAGTAAATATTTCAAATACGATCAGCGTAAGTACCTGCCGCTACGGAAGCCGGATCTGGCGCAGTTGAGCGGTCAGGAACTGGCTATGATCGATGCCGTGCTGATGCGCCTGTCGGACATGACAGCCTTCGAGCTTAGTACTTATTCACATGGCGACCTGCCCTGGATGGCGCATGCGGATGGCGAGGAGATTAAATATGAATCGGCACTGTATCGTAGCGATGAGTATTCGGTGCGGGACGAGTTGCAGGATTTTGATGATGCGGCAGGCATGGACTCACTCCGAGAGCTTGGTCCGATGTCGGATGAAGAGCATAACTACTATATGAAATGCCGGCAGCGAAGTAAGCGCGCTTGACAGTGAGTATACACTCACCTATGATGTTTATGGATTAAATTTGTGACTATGAATGCTGAAATTACAACACTCTCGGATTTTGTGCTCTACAATTCTCCTGAAGGAGAGGTGAAGCTACAAGTTTTCTTGCAAGATGAGACTTTGTGGCTGACACAGAAGATGATGGCAGAATTATTTGATGTTTCTATTCCTACTATTAACGAACATCTAAAGAATATTTTTGAGTCGGGAGAACTTAGCAAAAAAGCAACTGTTAGGAATTTCCTAATAGTTCAAAAAGAGGGGAGTAGAAAGGTTTCTCGTGAAATTGAGTATTATAATCTGGATGCCATTATATCTGTTGGTTATCGTGTGAATTCTGCTAGGGCGACTCAGTTTCGTATTTGGGCCACACAGGTTTTGAAAGAATATATTGTCAAAGGCTTTGCGATGGATGATGAACGTTTGAAACAAGGAGAAGCTCTTTTTGAGAAAGATTATTTTGCAGAGTTATTGGAGCGTGTGCGTTCGATTCGTGCGAGTGAACGTAGAATGTATCTCAAAATTACCGATATTTTTGCTGAATGTAGCCTGGATTATGATTCAAATTCGGATCTTACCAAAGAATTTTTTGCGACGGTCCAGAATAAATTTCATTATGCAATTACTGGCCAAACAGCAGCTGAGATAATTCATAGCAAAGCTGACAAAGATAAACCTTATATGGGCTTATCAACCTGGAAGAAGTCTTCCAAAGATAGAATTCTATCTTCTGATGTCAAAGTTGCCAAGAATTATCTGTCAGCTAAGGAAATTAAGAAACTGGAAAGAACAATTTCGTCATTCTTTGATTACATAGAAAATCTAATCGAAAAAAGACATGCTTTCACCATGGAGGAATTTGCAGAAAGTGTAAATAAGTTCTTGGACTTCAATGAATATCGTATTCTTGATGGTAAGGGAAAGATTTCTATGTCTCAAGCGGAGAAAAAAGCATTAAAGGAGTATCAGGAATTCAATAAAACTCAAAAAATTGAGTCTGATTTTGAGAAAGAAGTCAAGAAGATGTTGAAAGGTGTGGCAAAGGAATAACTTATGTAGTTTTTAAAATAGGAAATGAAGCAAGAACTGGCAATTTATCAGGCCAAAAATGGAGCAATTGAGCTTCGCAGTGATGCTAAAAATGAGACTATTTGGGCAAATCAGAAGGACATTGCTGAGATTTTTGGCGTTGACCGGTCTGTAGTCTCGAGACATATTCAGAATATCTTCAAAGATTCTGAATTAGATCAGAAAGTGGTCTGTGCAAAATTTGCACAAACCACTAAACATGGTGCTATGAAGGGAAAGAGTCAGACAAGGAAAGTGGATTTTTATAATCTTGATATTGTACTTGCTGTCGGATATCGCACAAACTCTGCCAGAGCGGTCCAATTTAGAAAATGGGCCACCGGCATTCTTCGAGAGCATCTTACCAAAGGCTATACCCTAAATCGCAAACATTTCGAAGAGAACAAGGCCAAACTCCTGCAAGCTTTCGAAGATCTTAAGTTGCTTGCCAAAGATAATAGACGGATTAAACCTGATGATATTTTGGAACTGGTGAAGACTTTTACCGATACTTGGTTTAGCTTGGAAATGTACGATAAGTCCAAGTTTCCCAAACAAGGCTTGGTCAAAAAGGAGCTCAAAGTTGAAGCCGAGCATCTTTATCGTGATCTTGCCATCTTTAAGCGCGAGTTAAAGAAGGAAGGCAAAGCTACGGAGCTCTTTGCGCAGGAGAGACAAGCCGGAAGTTTGCGAGGCATTCTCGGTAACCTCTTCCAATCTGCTTTCGGGCGTGATGCTTACACTACGATCGAGGAGAAAGCGGCCCATCTCCTGTATTTCGTGGTCAAGGATCATCCTTTTACCGATGGTAACAAGCGTAGCGGAGCCTTCTCTTTTGTCTGGTTCTTACAAAAAGCCGACCTGCTTGACAGGCAAAACATGACTCCGGCCGCGCTGACCGCACTGACGCTCTTGATTGCCGAGAGCGATCCTCGGGATAAAGGAAAGATGATTGGTCTGGTACTACTACTTTTGAAAAATAAAGAAGCTTAAAATATTATGCAGCAAGCAAGACTTTTTAAATATATAGAACTAAGTTCCGATGAAGAAGATCGAGATCTGGCGGCTTTCCGTGATGCAGCCTCCTCGGATACTTTGAAAGATCTCGGACCGATGTCTCGGGAGGAATATGAGTATTATGAAAAGCTGTAATGTTTAGCAATCATAGTCCATCATTTAATCTGTGAAAATCACAGTTCCAGACTATTCCGGCAAAAATCCCTGCGCCTGAATTTCCCATAACTTGCCATACAGACTGCCTTGCTTCTTGATCAGTTCCGCATGTGAGCCTTCTTCGACGATCTTGCCCTTGCGGAAGACCAGGATACGATCCATGTGGATGATGGTGGAGAGGCGGTGGGCCACGACGATGGTGGTACGACCCTTCATCAAATTATCCAATGCTGCCTGGATGTGTTTTTCGGAAAGTGAATCCAGACTACTCGTAGCCTCATCAAAGACGATGATGGGCGCGTTCTCGAGGATAGCGCGGGCGATGGCAACTCTTTGCCTCTCACCACCGGAGAGCTTCACACCACGTTCACCAACATGAGTTTCGTACTGCTCGGGCAGATCTTTGATGAACTCGTGAGCGTGAGCCAGTTTGGAGGCACGGACGATCTGTTTGGTGCTGGCTTGCGGATTACCGTAGGCGATGTTTTCGGAGAGGGGACGATGAAAGAGCGCCGGGTCTTGGGGCACGATGCCGACGGAGGAGCGCAGACTGTCAACGGTCACGTCACGGATATCTTTGCCGTCGATCAAGATCTGGCCACCGGTCACGTCCGCGAGGCGCGAGAGTAGTTTGACGAAAGTGGTCTTGCCCGAACCGGAAGGTCCGACCAGCGCGATTTTTTCACCGGGCTTGATGTGCACCGAGAGATTATGAAAGACGGCGTCGTTGCTGTCACCGTAAGCAAAGGAGACATCGCGGAATTCGATCTCGCCTTGCTGGAACTTGAGGCGCTTGGCGCCTTTTTTGTTCTTGATCAGCGGTTCGGTCTCAAGCAGTTCGATCATTTCATCGGCGTTCACGACCGCCTTGCGGAAATCGCGATAGACCCACCCGAGACGCCAGACTTGGCCGATCAGGGTGATGAAGTAGGATTGGACAAAGACGATATCACCAATCGTAAAGCGACCGGCTTGGAAGAGGCGAATGGAAAGATAAAAAAGAGCGACTTCTAGGAGCATAGCGACTGAGCCCTGACTAATACTGATCAAATTGTGAAAAAGCCAAGCTTTCTGCATTTTCTGCCGCCAGTCTTCGAGGAGCCGGAAGTGACGTTTTTCTTCATGTTTTTCTTTGGCAAAAACTTTGACGGTATGGATATTGCTGACGACGTCGTGAAAGTTACCGGAAGCTTTGGTCTCGGCATAGACGCTTAGTAGTTCCAATTTGGACTGACGGTTGTTGAGATAGATAGTTATCGTGAAAAAAACTAAGATGCCCAAAAGCAGTACGATAGCCAGACTGGAGGCTTTGATGCTAAAGATAATGGCGATCGCAATTACTTGTACCGAAACTGGGAGGATATCAAACCAAACTTTGTCGATCATGGTTTCCATGGCGAAGACTCCACGCTGACATTTTTTGACGGTTGAGCCGGCAAAGTTGGAAGTGTGAAAAGCGGAGGAAAGTTTCTGCACATGCTGGAAAGCAACACGGCTGGTATCACGGAGAATGCGTGATTCAAACCAGACCAGTACAAAGTGTCCCAAGTTCCAAAAAATATGATGCCCGATGAAACTCAAAGCAAGAAAAAAGAGGGACCAGAGTGCTGATTGGACGCCCAGGTCCAGATCAGAAGTGATAGTTAAGCTATCAATAATGTCCTTATAAAAGAAAGGACGGACGAGATCAAAAGCCAAAGTCAGCAAGGTAGCACACATCATTCCCGCGGCTGCGAGCTTGTAAGGACTGGATCTGTCCCAGAGAAAACGTAAGGCTTTGCTGCCTGAAATGGACATGAGATTGATGCTTAGAGCCGCAGCATTATAGCAGTGTTGGAGCGGATGAGGAAGGGGAGGGTTTCGGGGTTTTTGGTCCGAGACAAGGGGGCATGCCCCCTTGTCCAGGGAATTGGCATGGGATGAAGGGGCCGCATGTGATGAAGGGGCCGCAGGGGATGAAGGGGCCGCAGGGGATGAAGGGGCCGCATGGGATGAAGGGGCCAGGCATGGGATGAAGGGGCCAGGCATGCCTGGCCCCTTCATCCCCCCAACCATTCCAACCATTTAACAATGTTTTTCCCCCTACCCACTCAGGCCTATTTGTGCTATCAATTTTACTGTGACAAAAAAAGCAGAACTATGATTACACTGATTAAATGAAGACTATGATTATTACGAGGTACTTGGAATAAAGGTGCCTTCCAATCATAGTCCATCATTCGGTTCACTTCGTTCTCTCATGACGAGCAGTAACATTC
>JAQVLK010000021.1 GCA_028704165.1 Candidatus Altimarinota bacterium
GGGGTCGGAATTATTGATCTGGATTATTGTGGTCCGACAGATGAAGTCAAAACTTTGGTTTATAACTTTACTGATGCTGATGTGACGATCGAACGTGGTACGAAAATCTCTCAAGGCATCTTTGTGCGAGTTGATATTGCTGATTGGGAAGAGGTCGAGGAAGTGCATCCGGAGAGTAGAGGAGGATTTGGATCGACTGGCTAAGACAAATTTTGAATTCTAAATTTTGAATTTCGAATTACCCTAAACCCTCCACCCTATACCCTATTTCCCCATGTTTATCACAATCTACGGCATCAACAATATCGGCAAGAGCACTCAGGTGCGAATGCTTGTGGAACGTTTGCAAAAGAAAAGTTACCCGACGGAATATTTAAAGTATCCGATTTACGACTTGGAGCCAACCGGGCCTGCGATTGATCGGATTTTGCGTAGTGGCGAGAAGCAAGCAATTTCTGAAATTGAACTACAATCTTTGTATGCGCAAAACAGGAGAGACTTCGAACCGAAGCTAAAGGATATGCTGGCACAAGGCCAGCTGGTGGTGGCTGAAGATTACGTTGGTACCGGCATTGCTTGGGGACTTGCTAAGGGTGCTAATTTAGAAGATCTCGAAAAGGTGAATGCCGGATTACTCAAGGAAGATTTGGTAATTCTTTTGGACGGCGAGAGTTTTAATAAGAATCGCGAGACGCAACATATCCATGAAGGCAGCGACGAGCTTCTCCAGAAGTGCCGCGAAGCTCATCTGTTACTTGCCAAGCGTTACGGCTGGCAAATTGTGAACGCCAACCAAGAACTCGGGAAAGTCTCCGACGATATTTGGAATTGTGTCAGAGACGGGCTTAAGCCCGTCTCTGACAATACTAGTCACTAACCACTTTTTCTCGTGTCCAAAGACACCAAAGGCACCCTGATCGCTCTTCTGGCTATGGCCTGTTTTTCGACACAAGCTATCTTTGGTAAGTTCCTGATGCGTGATATTCCACCGGGCTATATGTATCTCACGGAATCTTTTTTAGTGAGCTTGATTTTGCTCGGATTTGTAAGTTATAGACATGATTTACGCAAAGTACTGCGGGAAATCAGTAAGCATAAAGCCGTTTTTGTAGGACTTGCTTTTTGTTCGGGAGTGATGGGGCCACTACTTTATTTTGTAGGTTTGAAATATTCTACGGCGACAAACACCAGTTTACTTGCCAATACCGATCCCTTGATTACGATTATCTTGGCGGCACTCATTTTGCACGAGGGTTTCTCCTGGAAGCAGGTCACGGGAGCTCTCTTTATGATTGCCGGGGTTTTTGTGATCGCGACCAGAGGAGACTTTAACAATCTGTCGTTTAGAACAAGTGATATATATATCTTGGTCAGTTCATTCTTCTATGCTTCCGGAGTAATCATCATCAAAAAATATCTCAAGAAAATTAATCCTGAAGCGGTCGTTTTTGCGCGCAATGCTATCGGGTTCTTTTTGGCTTTTACTATTATTGCGATGATCCTGCTCTTTAGCCGTGAAAATCTGGCTTGGACCTATAAGCTTGAGTGGAGGGATCTTGCTTTGGTGTTAGGAGTAGCCTTAATTACCATCGCAACTGCTCAAGCCCTCTTTTATAAAGCCTTATCCCTGACGGGGGCTGGCAGGGTTTCTTTGATGACGCTGACCTGTCCGGTCTTTACCGCTATCTATGCTGTGATCTTTTTGGGAGAAGAGTTGCAGAGTTATCAGTTCGTGGGAGGAGCTATGATTATCTTGGGGCTACTTTACTTGCACCTGCATGCCAAGGATATTGCACGCTTCTTGCGTAAGCACGAATTTCACTATAACCTAGACATACGTCGCTACAGGAAATAAAATTTCTAAGGACTAATCACTATTCACTAATCACTATTAAGGTATGCAGAGCAAAACATTACAAGCAAATGTTGGAGACTCTTCGGCATCCGCCTCAGCGCAAGTCCCTTCAGCAAGCTCGGGACAGGTGAAAAACGAGGAAGTAGAAGAGAAGGTGGAAGCGGCACCGGATACTGGGTCTAAAAATCATGGAAACAAGGGATCAATGGATCAAAACGACAATGACCAAGGCATAAGTCTGCAAACCAAATTACGCAATCAATTCAAGGCTATCGAAGAACTAAAAGAAAAGAAAAAAGTGCTGGACGATATCTTGAAAGAAGCTGAAGAACAGAATGCGGTCATCCAAGAAATCTTGGAGGAAATCGACGGACAGAAAGATTTATTAAAATCCGAACGTGAACAATTCAAAGGAGAACATGCCGAGACCTATGATAAATTAAAGGAAGTAAAGAAAGAGCTGAAAGACGAGAATGAACTTTTTTCAGATATGTTGATTGTCTCCTATGAAAGAGGCGAAGAAGTTCTTTTGACTGACAAAGCAGGCAATACTCTAGTTTTGAAATTACAGGCCAAGTTGGCTGTGAAAAAGTGACAAGTGAATAGTGTTTAGTGGATAGTTTCTGCTAATCACTAGCCATTAATAACTAATCTTATGTCCGCTACCCTCGCCTCCCAAGACATAGGCTTCGCCCACTACAAATCTACGAATAAATGATGCGAATAAAACGTAATTACCTTAAATTATAATGCCAGCAACTCTTGCTGCTCAAGACATTTGGAATCTGGTCAAAAACGGAAGTATCTCTTCCTCGTTTGAGCTTGCCGATAAACAGCTGCAGCCGGCCAGTCTCGACTTAACTTTGGGGCAGCAGGCTTACCGTGTGCGTGGTAGTTTTTTGCCGACTAAGGCGGAGGATGTGATGGATTTGGTGCAGCAATTTGCTCTGTACGAGATAGATCTTGCTAAACCAGTTACCCTTGAAAAAAACGCAACTTACATTGTTAAGCTGAATGAGAAACTGAAACTTCCTAAGCATATTTACGCTTATACGAATAATAAAAGCAGCACCGGCCGAGTTGATCTGCAGACCAGAATCTTGACCAACAAAAATCCGCGTTTTGATAAAATCTGTGCCGGTTATGAGGGAGACCTGTACTTGGAATTGAGTCCCAAATCGTTCTTGCTTACTGTTCAAGCAGGTTTAAGTTTGAATCAGATTCGTTTCTTTGATTGCCAGGCTGACGGCAACGGCATGGATATTCATGCTATTTATGATGAGTACCATTTACTTTACGATCGAGCTGGCCATCCGATCCCCCAGGAACAGGCTTTGATCGACGACGGACTGCTCCTGACCTTGGACTTGGAAAGCGACATCATTGGTTACCGTAGTAAGAACGTCAATCAGATTATGGACCTGACGAAGGTCGGAGCTGCCAAACGTCGAGATTTCTTCCAACCCATTCATCGTCCGGACAACGGCTGTCTCTTCCTCGAAAAAGGGCATTTCTATATTCTCTCCAGTGCCGAGTTCGTGCGTGTGCCGCCTGAGTTCTCGGTCGAAATGATCCCTTATGATATTGCTTCCGGAGAATTCCGCTCGCACTATGCCGGTTTCTTTGATCCGGGCTTTGGTTATGGGACTGAAGGTGAAATTAAAGGAACCCCAGGCGTGCTCGAAGTACGGGTCTATGAAGACGATTTCATCCTGCGTCCCGGCCAACCGGTCTGCAAGATCGTTTATGATAAACTCCTCTCTCCGACGGAAGTGGTTTATGGAGTGGGAGATTTGAAGTCGAATTATTCAACACAGAGGGGGCCAAGGCTGGCGAAGTTTTTCTCTGAAGAAAAATAGTGGTTAGTGACAAGTGATTAGTAAGAAGACGCGTTTTCTAATCACTAACCACTATTCACTTTCTTTAAGAAAGAGGCCTTAGGACTTATTAGAGTCCCAAAGCCTCCGAAAACGGGAAGAAGATTAGTTGTTTTCCCTGTCGGGAAAAGCCGTACTACCCTTCGACTCTGCTCAGGGCAGGCGAATACGGCACATGCGAATAAAAACAAGTTCTACCCCACGGTTAATAAACTGGCAGCAGCACCGATGCCAATGATCAGAGTCGAGACCAGAGTGCAGGCGAGCACGATCACGGCGTAGAGGATCAGGTTTTCTTTGTTGGTCATGGGGTATTTGTTAGGGGCGCGAAATTATGCGCCTGTACAAAAGCTGCTTTTTGCGCCCGTACGGGATATTTATTTATCCATTCTGTAATTCTTCAAAGGTCTGGCGGATCTTGATTAGAGTACCGACCTCGGCCCAGTAAAAAAGTTTATCAGGATGTTCGAGACGTACACAGCCATGTGAGATCGCCCAACCCAAATGATCACGTCCCTCTTCATATCCGTTGGGCCAAACGGGCAAGGCATGTAGATAGTGTCCCTGTTTCGTAAATTGCATGGCGTAAGGCATCCAAAGTTTGTAGGTGTGAGACCAGTGTCTTTCAGTTTTGCGCATAATAGGAAAATCTCCTTGGGGAGTGGCCATGCCTGGTCTGCCGGTGGAGGTTCTCATTTCGAAGATAATTTCACCATCTTCCACCATATAAGCCATTTGATCTTGGAGATTGACCCAGATTTCTTTCTCGCGTCCGGCGAAAGTACTAGCTACGGCTCCTTCTAGATCCGCGAAGCTATATTCAGAATTACCGACCTTAATGTTTAGATAAGTGCCATAAGTTTCATCGATCATACCGACCTT
The DNA here is from genome assembly GCA_028704165.1 of Candidatus Altimarinota bacterium. GTDB lineage: Bacteria > Patescibacteriota > Gracilibacteria > RBG-16-42-10 > JAQVLK01 > JAQVLK01. The sequence goes on from JAQVLK010000021.1 coordinate 4,615, forward strand.
ACTTACTTCCAAGGCAAAGTATTCACGATAGACATTTTCATCAACACCATTAGTATCTAGTTCGAAAGTAAAGGTAGCAGTCTCACCAGGAGCAACTTCCTCTTCGGCCATGGCAATCTGATGTGAATTCTCCCAACTATTGTTGGTGAATTTACTCTCACGACCGTCGGGATTGGAAGCTGTGAGGTAAATGGCATTTTCTCCCTCGTTAAACCAAGTTACTTTACCGGTATTCTTGAACTTAAAGTAAAAGTCAGCTACTTCTCCCTGCTCAACACTAGGGAAAGAGGCTTGTGCTACAAATTCAGCATCGTAATTAGCTAAATCCTGCCTATCCAAATAAGATTGATATTCTGAAGCACTGGTAGACTCTGCGGCAGCACCGAGAACTTCTCCATTACTTTCTCCAACTTGCACATCGATATAAAACTCAGGTCCAAGGTATGAACCATCATTTGCTGTGAGCTGGAAATATTCACGATAAGTTTCGCTTTGATAAGGAGCATTTAGATTGAAGGAAAAAATTGCAGTTTCTCCCTGCTCAACTTTCGTTTCCTGCATCAAGATAGTACCGGGGTTTTTCCAAGTATTCTTATCATAAAAAACACTCTGACGATTGTAGTGTCTACTAGCAACTAAACTGACAGAAGAATTCTGGCTAAAGTCTTTGTACCAAGGAGTTTCTCCCAGATTCTCAAATTTGGCGACTACAGCGAGAGATTCATTTTCTTTGAGCTGCAGAGCTGAGGGGGGAGTCTCGCTCATCCTAGCTTGGTACTCATTACTAGCAAAAGTCTGTGTAATACTTGAAAGAGCCAGCTTAGCTTCCATCTCTTGTACTACTGGGGTGAACTCTACGGCACTAAAGACGATAGCCAGGGCGGTGACGACCAAGAAGGTCTTCTTGAGGTGCTTTTTCATGGGTTTTAGTTTTGTTTGTATTTGACGTTATCTCCCTAGCGGGAGAGCCGCGCTATCCGCCTTAGGCGGACGGCACATGCGAATATATAGAATTTACTACACATATAATACCATAATTTTAAACTTGACGCAAGTGGCTAGATTGTTACATAATAAAAACCACAGGATTGCTTCCATTGTGTGTATTTGATATGCTGAATTCCTGTCATCTTAAAATATACTTTACTCTCTAAATTTAGTAATTATGCCAGAAAAAACTATCGTAGCCAGGTACCAGGTTTCTAGTGAACACCTTGAGCCAAAAGCAAAAGCTCCAAAGGAGGAATCAGTAGATGTTCTTGAGAGGAGATTGGAGATCTACCAAGCATTACTTAATTCAGACAATCCAAGTGGGATGTGGTACGAATTGGGGCAAGAATGTAATAATCTAATCAATAGAGAGGTATGGCCAGATGATAGTCCTGAAATGGAAAAATTAAGTTCGGATGAAAAGATAAGGTTGGATGATTTATTGGAAGTTTTATGCGAACAAACAACGGTGCCATCCAAGGATCTTCTAAAACAGCAAATCACAGAAGTGACCGAGTTAATGGAAACTGCACGTAAAAAACTCAGAGAACTAACATCTTCTGCAGAATAGAGTTTTTACTCTACCTTAAACAGTGGGTTCTCCGGAGTTGTGCTTTTCCCAATCTTCCCAAAGGCTGGGGTGGCGCGGTAGTTTGATTCGATGGTCTTTTCAATTACTTCGCCGTTGTTGTAATTTATTTTCTGAGTCCAGTAAACCTTGAAACCACTGAGGGCTTTTTGGGTGATTTGTACTTCTCCCGGAGCTAAGTCAGTTGTCTCTTCTAGAATCGGTGCGGCTCCGGAGGAATACCAGGCTCCGCGATGAGGGCCATCGAGAGTCACTTCACGATCCTTGGTTCCGTAAAGATAGAAATAAGCTTTCGTTCCTTCAATTTTGGTCTGCATCAAGATATGGGCAGGAGTATCGTTTTTGAATTTTAAGTCCTTAACCCCCAAGAAAACAGTGGCATCAAGCCCGGTGCCGTCATTTTGTTCATTATAAGGCCCCCAAGTATAGTATGAGACATAGAGAGAATGAGGTGAACGTTCTGTAACTTCCAAACCGGCATCAAGGATGGCTCGGTAAGCCGTCGTAGAAATCTGACAAGCTCCACCACCCCAATCCGGTTCAATATAACCATTTCCTCGAATCACCTTGGCCAGTTTCCAGCCTGTGCGTCCACTGACTTCTCCCAAGAAAGAATTGAAGGAAAACTCTGCTCTTGGAGGAATCAAGATGTTGTTAAAGAGAGCTGTGCCATGAGCCACATTATAAGCTCTGTTGGCGTCTGAACCTTTGAAATCCGAAGCTCCCAATCCAATTAATTCATGCAAGCCGAGGTCTCTCTCGGCTTCATCCAAGATGAGGCCCGGCTCAAAATCAACTAGCAAAGAGATAGCACGTTTTCCGGCTGTGAACTCATCTCTAATCTTCGTAAGAGATTCATCAACTTGCAAACTAAATCCATCTGAAGCAACGCCTTCCACATTTACATAGTGAGCTTCCTGTACGGTGTCAGTGATACTTACCTCAGTGCCCTTGATGTAGGCGTTGCCATGTTCACGATTGATACGAGGAGCTATTTCGTCTGTTAATAAAGATTTTAATTTGATCTCACTCAAAACAGGAATAAGTTCTTTGCCCTGCTTCTCAAAAGCAATCCAACTTTTATCTTGAGGGAGAGGAATCCAAAATTCCTCATTGCGGCCCTGTTCGGTGTAGAGTAATTGAACCGGTTCACTTAGCATCAGACTTGCTTTTTCAACTGCTAATTGAGCGGCAGAACTATCGATTTGTGGTGCGAATTCTCTAATCTCCAACTCGATTTCTTGGGTGCGCAAAGCAAGCAGATTGTCACGTATCTCATTATAAGCTTTCAAGAAATCAGTACTAATACTGCTTTGACTTGGGATTACTTCAAATTCTCCTGCCTGATTGACAATAACCTGCGCATCTTGAGGTTCGACCGCTATTTCAGGGATGAGATTTTTGAGAGCTTGTTTCACTTGATTGAGATCTACCAGACTTTCAAACTCGATCTCATTGGAGCTAAATAGAGACCAAATACGTTCTTGCTGCTGTTGCCAGAAATTACCACTGTGTCCCTTGGCATAAGCTTTTTCCAGAGAAGAAACTAAATCATATTCGATGCCTAGTTCTGTCAAACTAAGCTGATAGTTTTCCCCATTAGCTGTAAAATGAAAATTCTCAGCTGCGAATTCATTTAACTTGGGAGTGAAATAATTACTGGCTTGTTCGTAAGTAAGACCGGAAAGATCATTTTGTAAGAGATTGCTCCGCGGAACAAATTTATCGTGATAATAAAAACTATAGGCTGAGATGATTACTAGTAAGCCAAGAGCAATAATGCCTGCGATCTCGATCATAAACCACAGTAATTTCAGGAGTCTGACAATATTCTTCCAGAGTACTGTGAAAAAGCCTGAGATAGCTTTCTTGATTGTTGCTAAACCGCGCTTGCTAGCTAGGGATATTTTTTTAAGATTGGCTATGCCTTGCTTGCGAAGAAATGCCAGTTTCTTGGCAAATCCTTTTTTAAGCTTAAGCTCAACTTTCTCCTTAGTCTCTTCTTTGACAGTTGTTTTTATACTCTGTTTTTTTTGTGAATGCTTCTTCTTTTGTCCTTTATGTTTCTGTTTTTTGGCCATAAATTAGTTATTTTTCAATAATAGTTATTTCAATTTCTTGTTCCTCAAATTCACCTACTTGCAATGGATAGGGAACTTTGAGCATGCTTTGATCAATCTTGAATTGGTAAGTACCAGCTTTCTTGCCAGTTAGGTCAAGCATAAATTTAACACGACTTGTTTCCAGATCTTTGAGGGTCTCAAAAGAGCCTTTGACCTCAACCTGTAACGAAGCGGGAGAAATTTTTTCAACTTCGAGGTTTGGTACTAAGTTGCTCGTTTCCACGTTGGCGAAGACTTCACGCGAACTTTCTTGTTGAGTCACACTTACTTTGACCAAGACCTGATTGCTTTCTCCTGTGGCGACCGTTACTCCTTCCGGTAAAATCAACTGAGCTGTTCTTTCGACGTTACTATCAATGCCGGCAATATCTATTGCTGTAGTCTTGAGATTCTCAATTTGAGTGAGAGCCTGAGGTGTTCCCGTTAAGCTAATTGTGGCAGGGGTAACTTCAACCTTCTCGAGCCAGTACCCAGCCTTGGGAACAGTGTTGCCCAGGTCTGCTTTGATGGTAACGACCTTTTCATCAATAACCTTTGTAAGAGGAGCCGTGAGTGCAACGGTATCGGGATTTATGATGATTCCTGGTAGTTCTTCTCCGAGGTCATCTACTGCTATCAAAGAGACTTGGCGCTCGATGTTGTCTTCCTCCTCTCCGGTTAGTTCCAGTTTAGCCATGGCTGCGACAGCTTTCTTAACTTCACTCTCTGCTCCGGAAACACTGACGCTGAGTGGATCAATTTGAAGCTCTCCTAATCTAAAGTTGTTAGTAAGTTTGCCTATAGTCTCGGTTTTAACAGGAAGTTCTTTACTTGTAGTTGCTTGTAAGTTTACTTTGAGAGAGGCAGGATTGACACGCACTACTCGCACATTAGCTTTTTTGACAGTGATATTAATTGGTAACTCATATTCACCGGCGGCATTGATACCTGCGAGATCAAGATAGGCGCTCAGTTCTTCCTTGAGTATCCCTTTGAAAATATCATCCTGAGCACTCAAATAAACATTTACCTCTCCCCACTCGGCTTGATTGGCCACGGATAGTCCTTCGCTCAGGTTGAAAGTTTTTACTTCCAAAGCTTCAGGAAATTTGCGGACTTGCTCTCCGCTACTGACCACGAAAGCCCAGACCAAGAAGGCTAGCAAAAGAGCTAATATTTTTACTTTGAAATTTCTCATGTGAATAAATCGTAAAGTGTCGCTATTCTAGCACAAGAGCCATTTCTTTGCTAAAGTGAACTTGCACTATTAACTAAAAACTATGGTAAGTCCAGAAATCATTCAAGCCAACCTTGGAAACTGTCTCACTGAGACTCATTTGGAGCAGTTTGGCGAAAAGATTCAGGGGAAAGTTCGTGATAGCTATAAATTACCAGATGGTCGTAGAATGCTGGTCGTCACCGATCGCCAATCAGCCTTTGATTACGTGCTCGACCCCATTCCTTTCAAGGGGCAAGTGCTGAATAAGATCACGGCTTACTGGTTTGAAAAGACCAAAGACATTGCTCCCAATCATCTTATTTCCGTACCTGATCCCAACGTAACTATTGCTAAGGAATGTAAAGTTTTCCCGGTGGAATTTATCGTCCGTGGTTACATTACCGGAGTAACCGGTACTTCAGCTTGGTACAATTATGAAAAAGGAGAACGTATGTTTTGTGGTAATTTGCTGCCGGAAGGACTCAAGAAAAATCAAAAATTTGAAAAGCCCATTATTACTCCGACCACCAAGTCAGACGAGCATGATGAAAAAATATCTTTAAAAGAAATCGTAGAACAAGGTTTGATGTCACAGGAACATGTAGACCGTGTTTCAGAAATTGTACTCGCACTCTTTGCGCGAGGCACGGAGTTGGCAGCCAAGCAAAACTTGATCTTAGTTGATACCAAATACGAACTGGGCTTGGATGAAAACGGAGTGGTCACGGTGGTTGATGAAGTGCACACCCCAGATTCTTCTCGTTACTGGAAGATGGAAACTTATGAGGATAGATTTGCTAAAGGAGAGGAACCTGAAAGTCTAGATAAAGAATTCCTACGCCTCTGGATGCGCGAACAAGGTTTCGATTATGGTCAAAAACCTCCCACTATCCCGGACGAGGTGCGCGTTGATTTCTCAGGCAAATATATCCAACTCTACGAGACCATGACCGGTGAAGAATTTGTACCGGAAACAGGTCAACCTGTGCACGACAGGATTGTCGAGAATCTTGAGAATAATTTAAAAGCCTAAAGTTACGGTCTCGCGCGGGCACCAGGCCCGCCTCTGTACCCTATACCCTAAACCCTAAACCCTATCTCCCATGTTCATCCAATTCCTCCTCGGCTCCGACACCGACCACGATTTTGCCGGAAAAATCACCAAAGTTCTCGACGAATTTGAAGTTACTTATGATATTAAGGTAGCTTCAGCTCACAAGGTTCCCGAAAAAGTAATCGAAATTATCAAAGCCAACAACGCCAAAGAGGAAGCGATCTGTTACATCACGATTGCTGGTCGGAGTAACGGACTTTCCGGTGTCACGGCCGGTTCCGCTATTCACCCAGTGATTGCTTGTCCACCTTTCCAAGACAAATCAGATTACGCTGTTAATATTCATTCTACTCTGCAAATGCCATCAGATACACCGGTGCTGACCGTGATTGATCCGGTGAACGCAGCTCTGTGTGCAGCTAGGATCTTGGCTCTGACGGATAAAGATTTAAAATTGAAGATTGAAGAGAGGATTAAAAATGTTAAAGGGAAATTCTAAATTTAGCGTCAGTCATTCATAATTCAAAATTCAAAATTATTATGCTAAACGCACTTTCTCCACTCGACGGACGTTACGAAAATAAAGTTGCAGATTTGCGCCCGTATTTTTCGGAGGCCGCTCTGATGCGCTATCGGGTTCTGGTAGAAGTTGAGTATCTGATTGCTCTGGCTGGTGTGAAGGAAGTGAAAGCTGTGCCTAAGTTTACAGCCGGACAAGAGAAATTCTTAAAGAATCTTTACTTAAATTTTAGTGAGAAAGATGCCGAGCGTATCAAGAAAATCGAAGAAACTACCAATCATGATGTCAAAGCTGTTGAATATTTCTTACGCGAGAAGTTGGATAAAAACGGACTCAAGAAAGTTTCCGGCATGTTGCACTTTGGACTTACCTCCCAAGATATAAACAACACTGCGCTGGCATTGATGCTAAAAGAGGCAGTGAAGAACACGTACTTGCCAGCGCTCACGAAACTTAGGAATGTACTTTATGCTTTTGCCAAAAAACACAAAGCACTGCCGATACTAGCACATACTCACGGGCAAGCAGCCTCGCCGACGACTTTGGGCAAGGAGATTTACGTTTTCGTGACACGTCTCGATCGTCAGATCACTCAACTCAGGAAACAAGAATATCTCGCTAAGTTTGGAGGAGCAACCGGTAATTTTCATACCCATGCTTTGGCATATCCTCGAGTTAATTGGCCACAGTTTGCAAAATCTTTTGTGAGAAAATTGGGAGTTACTTTGAATCCCGTGACCACCCAAATTGAAAGTTATGATGCCGTGGCTGAGCTCTGTGATAACCTGCGCAGAATCGACACCATCTTACTGGATCTAGCGCGTGACACTTGGGCCTACATTAGTCTCGCTTATTTTATGCAGCAGACCAAGGCTGGAGAAGTTGGTTCAAGCACCATGCCACACAAGGTCAATCCGATCGACTTCGAGAACGCCGAGGGGAATCTGGGCCTAGCTAACGCCTTATTTGCACATTTCTCCGAGAAACTTCCCATCTCACGTTTACAACGAGATTTAACGGATTCCACTGTCACACGTAATCTTGGTGTTGCGCTGGGATATGCTTTACTTGCTTTAGACAGCCTGCAAAAAGGAATTGCCAAACTCAAGGTAAACTCAGTCAAAATCAAGGAAGATCTGGCAAGTCATCCGGAAGTTTTGACGGAGGCGATTCAGACTATTTTGAGGAAGCATGGTGTCCCCGATGCCTATGAGAAACTAAAGGAACTGTCGAGGGGCAAAAAACTTCAAGAGAAGGATTTGAACGCTTTTATAGCAAAGCTTACGTTACCGGCTGCTGAACGTAAATTGTTGCTCAGTTTGACTCCGGAACAATACACGGGACTGGCTCAGAAACTAGTAAAATAGGCTTATGTCTGCCAAAGAATTCAAGCTCTTATTCCAGAAACATGAAGCTCGGATTTTGGCGTATTATGAGAATTTTTTACGTCAGCATTACCTGCATTTTGATGATAAAACCGTAGCAAGATTCCTGAGAAATGCGAAACAAATTTTGCAGATCTCACAAAACTTCAATGGTAAAGAGATCTCCCAGAAAGAGCAGCAAATTATAGATAAAATTGTGAAAGAGGAAGTTCTGATAGGTATGAATCTGGATCAAGCCCTTAAATTGAAGATGGTGCTGAGGTCTGGAGTTTTTTTATTGTTAAGTAAAGAAGTCATAGCTGCCGGTGAAACTCAATGTCTGAAATTTTTGGAATGGTACGATAAAGTCTCTCAACATGTCTCGGTCAGGGTTATCGAAACTTATGAAGATCTTTATCTAAAGAATGTTTCTAGTAGAGAATCTGCTTATAAAAGCTTGCTGGACCGTAGCTTCGATTTGATCTTGGTCATAACGGCCAATGGAACTTTTGAGTACTTCAACAAACAAGTGGAAGTCTTTAGTGGGTATTCTCGGTCTCATTTGAAAAAAATGCATTATACTGAGCTTTTTCATCCCGGAGATCATGATAAGCTGAAGAAATTATTAAATGGTATCTCACAGGAAAAAACTCCTTTGGCCTTGCGGCTTCTGACTAAACAAAATGCCACGAAGAATATTATGTTGGAGATTATTAAGCGTTCTAAGGGTCAAAGGGTTTTGGCGCTTGAGTGTGTGGGCAGAGATTTGTCCGTGGATGAAAGTCAAAAGGCAAGACTGGATGAGCGTTACAAAAAAATGCAAGAGGCTTATATAGAGCTAGGTAAAGTCAATCGTCAAACATCTTTTTTACAGGAACTCTGTGTGTCTTTAGCTACTGATCAGGATCTTACAGAAGGAATTAGATATATACTCTATGTCTTAGCTACTTTCTTGGAGGCGGATAATGTGGTGCTGCGTGAACTGGGACCCCAAAAAGTAAAATTAATTTTCATAGCTGCTCATAATCTTGAAGAAGAGTGGGAAAAAGTGAAATTTATCAAGAATAAGAAAAATATTGATTGGGATGCAGTTGATTCCGGTAAAATTATTTATGTTCCGGATCTTAAATATGACAATATCCACAAACATCATGATCTTGTAAAAAAGCATGGTTTTCAGTCTGCGATTTCCTTGCCGATCTATTTCCGAGGGGAAATAATAGCTGTTATAACAGCTTTTTCCAATAAAGTTGACAGCTTCTACGAATATCAGGAAGATTTTGTGGGGGCGCTCCTAGGACAGCTTTCTGTAGCTGTTATTATGTCAAAAACTTTAGTCAAGAAGTAATTTGAAGGACTTGCGGTCTATTCATAGCTAAAAATTGCTATATAATGTGTCGGCAAGTATTTCTTAGCTATTATATGACAGCAGCAAGCTCAAATTATAAATTGGCGAGTCGCAAAGAACATCCGGCAGATCTTGTTTTGGATTTGGGTGATGGGCTTAAAGTAGGTGGCAAGGAACATGTTGTCATAGCGGGTCCCTGTGCGGTGGAGGATGAAGCTTCTTTGCGAGAATTAGCCCAGATCTTGAGCGAAGCTGGTATCAAAATATTGCGTGGGGGAGCCTTTAAACCTCGTACTTCTCCTTATTCTTTCCAGGGTTTGGGAGAGGAAGGTCTGAAAATCTTAAGACGTGTTGCAGATGAATTTGAGATGAGGGTGATTACCGAAGTGATAGATATCAGTAAACTTGAATTAGTTGAAAAATATGCCGATATCCTGCAGATCGGTTCGCGCAACATGCAGAACTTTGAACTGCTAAAAGCCGTTGGCAAAAGCAGCAAACCGGTTCTTTTAAAGCGCAGTGTATCCGCTACTTTGGACGAATTCTTGAGCTCGGCCGAGTACATCCTCTTGGCAGGCAATCAACAAGTTATGCTTTGTGAAAGAGGCATTAGGACCTTCGAACAATCGGCACGCAATACCTTGGACATTAATGCTATTCCGCTCTTAAAAAAGATGACATACTTGCCGGTTTTCGTCGATCCGAGTCATGCTACCGGAGACGCTTCCTTGGTCCCAGCTGTTTCCAAAGCCAGTCTCGCGGCCGGTGCTGATGGTCTCATGATCGAGGTACATGCCCATCCCGAAAAAGCTAAATCTGACGGTGAACAAAGTATGTTACCTGAGGATTTTTTGAAACTGAAAGAGGAGCTGGAGAAAGTTAATAAATGAATTTTAGAAAATCAAAGAAACCTTGGTTTTAATAAAAGTGAGTTGATTGACAATATCAGAGTTTTGTTATATTCTTTGCGACTGACCAATCTTTAGTTATTGCCTATATGAAGAAAGTCTTATTAGTACCAGATTCTTTCAAGGGGAATATTACCCAGCTTGAGTTTATAGCCTTGGCAAGAGCTGCTATTAAAGAAATATCTGTTGATACTGAGATCGTAGAAATTCCTGTTGCTGATGGAGGAGATGGGACTGTTGATTGTTTTTTGCATGCTTTAGACGGAGAAAAGATTGAACTTGAAGTTACGGGTTCTAATTTTGAAAAAGTTTCCGCTTATTGGGGAAAATTCAAAGATTTTGCCGTGATGGAGGTTGCCTCTGCATGTGGTCTAGCAAGAACCAAAAATAAAAATCCTTTAGTCACTACGACGTATGGAGTAGGAGAAATATTGAAAGATATGCTGGAAAAGGGTGAGAAGAATATAATTATAGGACTTGGTGGTAGTAGTACAAATGATATGGGAGTCGGTATGGCGGCAGCTTTGGGAGTTGAATTCTACGATAAAAACGGAGAACTTTTTATCCCAACAGGCGGGACTCTGGATAAAGTATCTAGAATAAACGACATAAAACTGCAGTCTTTGCTGGAAGGCGTTACTATTACAGCAATGTGTGATGTTAGAAACCCTCTTTGCGGACAAATGGGAGCGGCAAAGGTGTATGCTAGACAAAAAGGAGCCAGTGACTCAGATATTATTACTTTGGAGCAAAATTTAGAAAGTCTAATTTCCTTGCTGGATAAAAACGATCAGGTTAGAAATATGCCGGGAGCAGGAGCTGCAGGAGGACTAGGTGCCGGCGTGGTCATATTTCTAAGAGCTAATTTAAAGAGAGGGATAGAAGCCGTTTTAGATATGGTTGGATTTGATGAAAAAGTACAGGGAGTTGATTTCATTGTAACAGGAGAGGGAAAAGTTGATTCCACAAGTTTGCATGGGAAGGTTATTGATGGAATAGCAAAAAGACTTAGAGCTCATAATAAATTATTAGATGTTTTTTGTGGAGTAAACGAATTGGATAGAGAAAGTCAGAAAAAAATGAATATAGGATTTTTGTTTGAGGTTTCACCTGATAACATGGAGGATACCACAGGTAAACTGTGTTTGGCGTTTAGACAATATTTTAAGGAGAGATTGCTAAACACTTGATTCCCTCATGTATTCTATTGATAAATCCTTGCCTAAAAGCTACTTTATATGTGTCTTTAAGCTAATACTTTGAAAGCACATTGTTTAAATGACGGCGTTGATCTGGGTAAGGTAAAACAGCTTTATAAAAATAATCCAGCTATTCTTCTTGAACTTAGCGAAGAGGACTTTCTGGGGATAGTTAATAAATCTCAGCAATTCTTTTTGGCAAGACTAAAAGCCGCTGGTGCTCGTGGCCTAGTTGTGGGCTTGAGCGGGGGGATAGATTCAGCTGTCGTAGCCAGCTTGGCTGTCCGAGCTTTGGGATCTGCAAAAGTTTATGGAGTGCTGCTGCCTTCCCAATTCACTGCAGCAGAGCATATCCAAGATGCTTTGTTGCTAGCCAAAAATCTTGGGATAGAGGTGAATGATTATAAGACTGTCCAAGAGAATTTTGATCGGATTGCAGAGAGCATAATTACTTTGGGAGAAGGGGCTGTTCAGGATTTGCAAAAGATTAAGCTGGGCAATATCCATGCTCGTCTACGCATGATCATACTGCGCGACATTGCTCGTGCACGTAACTTCCTGGTGGCCGGTACCGGCAATGCTTCTGAGCTACTGACAGGCTACTTTACCTTGGCCGGTGACGGACTGGGTGGTGTGGATAACGAAGTACTAGGGAGACTCTTCAAAACTTCGGTACGCCAACTAGCCGCTTATCTCGAAGTTCCGCAAAATATTATCCAGAAAGCTCCGACAGCCGGACTATACGAATCTCAAACAGACGAGTCTGAACTGGGGATAAGTTACGAGAAGCTTGATTTGATTCTGCTTGGCAAATTACTTGGATTTCCCGCTGAAGAAATAAGTCAGATTCTAAAGTTTGAACTAGCAGAGGTTGAAAAAGTTTTTGAGCTCGTGAAACGGAATGAGTATAAACTGAAGACTGCACCGATCTGTGACTTCTCTAATAGATTCAAATGAATAAGACTGAAATCTACATCGCCAAGCAAATAATTACTGAAGCTCTCAAGGAAGATCTCGGCCGTGCTGATGTGACGAGTCTGGCGATCAGGCCTTTTTACAAAGGGAGTAAAGGTTTTATCACTGCAAAAGCAAATGGAGTTATAGCCGGACTTGAGATAGTAAAGGCTGTTTTTTGTGAAATTGAGCCAGCCGCCAAAGTAAAGTTTTTGGTCAAAGACGGGGCAAGGGTGAAAAAAGGACAGCAAATAGTTGAAATCAAAGCCTCTTTCTTAACGATCATGGCAGGTGAACGCATCGCTCTGAACTTTCTCCAACGTTTAAGTGGGATTGCTACCTTGACGGCCGAGTACGTGGCGGCCGCCGCCCCTGTCAAAGTTCTCGATACCCGCAAGACTACACCGGGCTGGCGGATCTTGGAAAAATATGCAGTACGTGCGGGCGGCGGCCAGAACCACCGTCTGGGACTTTATGATCAGATTTTGATTAAAGATAATCACATTGCTGCGGCAGGAGGGGTGAAGAAATCTTTGGAGAGAGTTAAGAAATACAAGGATAGTAGCAAGGGACTGAAGCCTCTTGTCGAGATTGAATGTAAACCTTTAAAACAAGTCCGCGAAGCTTTGCCATTTCTACCGCAGATCATCATGCTCGATAATATGAGCGATCAACAAATCAAACAGGCTTCCTTGCTGATTCGCCAAGCTTCTCGCAAGCTTAAGATTGAAGTTTCAGGCGGGATTACCTTGGATAGACTAAAGACCCTGCGAAAACTGGATATCGACTTCGTTTCGGTCGGGGCACTGACGCACTCTGCCAGGGCCTTGGACTTGAGCTTAACGTTATTCTCCTCGCGGAGAAGCCGCACTGCGAACCTGTCTGCCGGTAGGCAAGGTGCGGCACATGCGAATGATACAACTTCACAAGTATGAGAATAGTCGTACTCGGCTCCGGAATCGCAGGTCTCAATTTTGCTCTCAAAGCAGCTAGCTTGGGGCAGGTCGTTTTGATTACCAAGAAGGAGCTGATGGAATCCAATACCAACTATGCGCAAGGTGGGATCGCGGCGGTGCTAGATACGGCCGACAAATACCATGACCATTTGAAAGATACTTTACTGGCAGGAGCGGGTCTCTGTGATGAGAAAGCGGTGAAAGTTTTGGTCAAAAAAGCTCCGGCCGAGATTCGTGAACTCTTGCGACTCGGGGTTGGTTTCAATAGAGAGCTTGATGGCAAACTCTCACTGACTCGCGAAGGTGGACATCATGCTCGTCGTATCGCTTTCGCTAAGGATGCTACCGGTAATGAAATCGAACAAACTCTAGCTAGGCATATTCGTGCCCATAAAAATATCGAGATTTGGGAGGATCACATGGCTTATGAATTTGTGAAGGATGGTGAAAATATAGTAGCTGTTAAGGTATTTGACCCGAATACTCAAGAGTTGGAAATAATTGAAGGCAATGTTTTTGTGTTGGCGACCGGAGGATTTGGTCAGCTCTATGCCAAGACCTCCAATCCCAAGATTGCGACCGGAGATGGGATGGTGATGGCTTATAAAGTGGGAGCCAAACTGGCGGATTTGGAGTTCATGCAGTTTCATCCGACCTCTTTTGATAAGGATAACTATCCGCACTTTCTGATATCCGAAACCTTGCGCGGCGAGGGCGGCGTGCTGGAAGGTGCCGACGGTAAGCGTTTTATGCAGAAGTATCACGAGATGCAGGAACTAGCGCCGCGCGATATTGTGGCACGTGCGATTTTGGCAGAATCGCAGAATGGTCAAGTTTATCTTAATATGACACATCTTGATAAAAGTTTCCTGAAGGCACGTTTCCCAATGATTTATGAAAGGCTCTGGTGGTATGGCATCAAAATGGAAAAAGATCGGATCCCGATTTCTCCCGCTGCACACTATGCTTGCGGAGGTGTACTGACTGACACTTGGGGGCGCACCAATATCCCCAATCTCTATGCTTTTGGCGAGGTGGCCTGTACCGGTGTGCACGGTGCCAATCGTCTAGCCAGCAACTCACTGATGGAGTCACTGGTCTTTGGCACCAGGGCTTTTGAAGACCTGAAGAAACGGAAAGAGATCTTTGTAAAGACGCATGATTATGCGTCTCTGTATGTAGGCGGAGCCGGTACGAAAGATGTGGAGCTATCCAAGAAGTCATTCGGAAAAATTGAAGAAGTGTTGCGTAAGCTGATGTGGGAGAAAGTGGGAATAGTGAGGGAAGCTGGAAGTCTCAAGGAGGCTTTACAAGAGATCGGAAAGCTTCAACAAAAATTTAAAAAGCTAGTGGAAAATGGAATTAGTAAATCTTCTATCCGTGCCGAGAACTTGCTCTGTCTAGCTGAACTGTTGACAAAGGCTGCTTTGCAACGCGAGGAGAGTCGCGGTGCGCATTATCGCTCGGATTTTCCTGAACAAGATCGTAAGTGGAAGAAGAGGATCATCATTGATAATGAAAAATGAAAGATTAAAAATTCAAAATGACTACAATTTTCCATCTTTCCTTCGACAAGCTCAGGATGTTAAGCACACATTAAGATCATTTATATAACACTCATGTTTCACAGCAGATGCTGAGTGTATCGAATCCATAATTTATAATTTTGAATTCTGACACTGCTCTCTATCTCGGTCGTTTCCAGCCCCTCCCCCATATCGGACATGAGAAGGTTCTAAAAGAGCTTTTTAGAAAACACCAGAAAGTCATTATTGCTCTTGGTAGTGCGAATAAGGTTGGTAGCTTGGAGCATCTTTTGAGCGTCCCAGAACGTCGGGAAGTACTGGAATCTTTGCTGGCTGCTTTGAAGATTAAAAATGAGCGTTATGAGATTATTGCCGTGCCTGATATCGATTGCTTCCCGAAATACGTGAATCATCTGGAGTCGTTTGTGCCGAAATTTGATCTGGTTTATTCCGGCAACCCGATCGTGCAGGGGTTATTTAGAGAGAAAGGGTATAGGGTTGAGGGGCTAGAGCGCTACTTTGATATTTCTGGTACGAAGCTGCGTGAATTAATGCTTGTAGACCGAGAATATGAAAAATATTTACCCAAAGCTTGTCTACCTTTTCTTGAGAAATTTGCAATTGTAAAAAGACTAAAAAAATATGCCAAAGCTAAAGATTAATCTAGATCCTTTCTATACTGTTTACCTTGGCCAAGATGTTTTTAGGAAACTTAAGTGTCAGGCTAATTTGAGCGTGATTATTACTGACACTAAAGTTCCCAAGCAACACATCAATCTACTTAAAAATAGCTTAAAAGGCAAAGTAGAAGTAGTTTTTATCCCTGCCGGTGAACAAAATAAAAACTTGGCTACGTATAATTTTGTCTTGCAGGAACTTTTGCGTCTGGGTGCTGATCGCCAGACCGTCTTATGGGCGCTGGGTGGTGGTATGGTGAGTGACCTGACTGGCTTTGTAGCAGCGAGCTACATGCGCGGTATCAGATTTATCCAAGTTCCCACTACTTTACTGGCCGCGGTCGATGCTTGTATCAGTGGTAAGACCGGCATTGATTTACCTGAAGCTAAAAATGTAGTCGGAGCTTTTTGGCAACCCGTAGCTGTTTATATTGATACTTCATTACTTAAGACTTTATCTCAAAAAGAATTCTTAAATGGCTTAGCAGAAATTATCAAAGTGGCGCTGCTTGGTGACGCAACTCTTTGGCGGATGTTAAAAAAAGTTACTTTGAAGGATCTACGTAGCAATGAAAAAGTGTTACAAGAAATTATTTTGAGAGCTTTACTGGTCAAAAAGAATCTCATCGAACAAGATGAAAGAGACCAAGGAAAACGTCAGCTCTTGAACTTTGGGCATACTGTAGGCCATGCTTTGGAGACTTACTTCGCTTATAAAAAATTAAGTCATGGGCAGGCAGTTGCGATCGGCATGATGCAGGAACTTAAGCTAGCTAATCCCAAACTTAAAGACGACTTAAAAAAGTTGTTGGATAAATTTTCTTTACCAAACGATTTGCCAAGGAACCTGAATCAAAAAAAACTTTGGGAACTCGTGCAACATGATAAAAAGAATAAAAATGGGGAAATGATGATGGCCAGTATTCCTAAGATTGGTAGAGCTAGACTGAAAAGTTTCAAACTGAATGATCTGAAAAAATGCTTGAAATAAAAACACTCAAAGCACCGGTTGACCTTGAAATTAAACTCCCTGCTTCCAAGAGTATTACAAATCGTGCTCTGATTTGTGCAGCCTTGGCCGAGGGTGAAAGTGTTTTGCGAAACGTGAATTTGTGTACGGATGTGCAGGTTATGATTGATGCTTTAACGTCAATTAATATCGTAGTAGCCCCCCTGCTTGTCCTGAGCAAGGTCGAAGGAGTGGGGGCGGGACCTACGACTGGGGCGGTTAAAATAAGCGGTGGATTCTCAAAAATGCATGGTAGCAAAATCACAAATCTCAAAAATTCCGGTACTGCCACGCGTTTCCTGACAGCTTTAGCCTGCTTGATCTCGGGTGAGACTTATGTGGATGATGAAAAAATGAGAAAGCGTCCGATGCGTCCTTTGGTCCAAGCTTTACGCGAGCTCGGTGCCGAGATTGAAGGTTCGGAGCTTCCTCTCAAGATTCGAGGAGGATCTATGCGCGGCGGCAAAGTTCGCTTGCCAGCTTCGCAAAGTAGTCAATTTATTTCTGCTCTTTTACTGGTTGCCCCGTACTTCGAAGAAGGTTTGGAATTGGAACTTACAGAAAAATCTGTTTCTTCAGACTATATCGAAATCACGATTCAGGTAATGAAAGATTTCGGAGTCGAAGTTACCAAGCTTCCCTACGGTTTCAAAGTTCTTTCGCAAAAATACGAAGCAAGAGAATACGAAATAGAGGCGGACGCGAGTGCTGCTACTTACTTCGAAGCAATCAATTTCTTAACCTGCAGTAAAATTACATTTTCAAACTTTCCTCAAAGTAGTTTTCAGCCCGATAGGAACTTTGAGAGCTTCTTGGCAGAACTAAAAAATGGTGCCAAAGAATTTGATTTAAGTGCGACTCCCGATCTTGTTCCTTCGCTTGCAGTCTGTGCTGCAACTTTAAATTGCGAAACTAAGCTTCAAAATATAGGGCATCTACGTCACAAAGAATCCGACCGTATT
>JAQVLK010000060.1 GCA_028704165.1 Candidatus Altimarinota bacterium
GCAGAAGATTCTGGACGAACATCGTACGTCTCAAAATTAACAAAGAAATCTTCTGAATCAGACAAAGGCATAATAATTTTAAGATGTTCATTTCCTTGCCTTGCTAATTCTTCGGCATACTCCTTTGGCATACTTGGTAAATCTATGGATAGCCCTACAGCATAATTAGTATAAGTAACCCATCCATCTTCGCCAGGTTCGGAAATAGTGTAGAGATCCTCAGATCCGGTAAATTTAATCGAGGAGATCATTCTTTCTATAATTTTCGTAGATTCAGGATCCCTCTCAGGGCTATTTCTGTCTAAACGTCCTCCTGTTGCCCAAATATCCCAACTATAATCTCCTTCGTCGCCGGATCTTAATTTTAGGATAAAATGAGGTCCATCTACATGTCCTCCGAAATCATTAAAATACATTTCATGGACTTCTAAACTCTCGACACCGGCTAGATCTTTTCGAATATTATCACTATATAGACTGGTATGACTAGTAGAGGGTCCTGGCATATTTCCACTAACGATGCTCTCTACCATATCACCATAACCTTTTGATACCCACGCCTGCACACTATAATCTCCATAGTCAAAAGTAAATGAAGGATGATCAGCATAAAACTCTGCTGTTTCTTCCTTTGGTATTTTGGGAATATCCATAGAGAATCCTATAACGTTATTAGTATAAGTCCTCCAATCATCCTTGTCAGGTTTGGAAATAGTGTGGAGATCCTCAGATCCGGTAAATTTAATCGAAGAGATTATTCTCTCCATAATTCCTATCTCTTCTTCAGTTACTATAGAAAAGCTTGTACTTCCTCCTTTAGACACACCAATTTTAATGCTATATACAGTAAGCGCATTCCCTGTGTCCTCTAGATCTGTAATAAACCATGGGCCATCTATGTATGATTCTCCTTGCATGGATGTTGCATCTAAGTACAGTTCATAAACATCATTTTCTTCCTTTCCCATAAGATCCTTCCTCTTAGAGGAGCTACGTACAGGATAAGGTCTAGCTGTTATAGAATACTGCCCGTTAATCACATCTTGAACAATTGGATGATCAAGTTTTTCTATAATCATTACAATTGAGTTTTCATCAGAACTAAAAGTTAATGCCCAATGACCTGCTCCATACAGTTTATCTAGCGACTCTTTCGGCATCTTTGGAATATCCATTGTCAGAGCTAAGGCATTATTTGTATATGTCCTCCAACCATCCTTGTCAGGTTCGGAAATAGTGTAGAGAGCCTGAGCTTCCTCTTCTCCAACAATTTCATCTTCAACTATAGACTGTGTAGTAGTCTCGCCTTCGCTATTCAGCTTCGGCATAGCAACTTTACATCCCCCCAGCACCAGTGCCACGACCATTAAAAAAAACAAAACTTTCTTCATATTTTTTAATAATTAATGGAATGGAATTGCCATTCCATAGTATAACTTTCTTTGAGCCCTTGGGGAAGGATATTCGCGATACGCAACACGCTATACGCTTGCGCGCAAACGGGTAACGATTTCGAGTCTTTCCCGAACGGGCTTGTTGTTTCATCGTTCCACTTCAAGTGGTAACGATGTTACCCGTCATTTCAAAGGGCAAGTTTGCTTGTCACTTACAGCATACAAAACAAAGATTAAGAAAAGATTAAGACGTGAGAATCGCATCCCATAACGCGAAAGACGCAATCAGGGGAGAGAAAACACGTGCTGTGAAAGAACTTGTTTGTAGGCTGCGCTCCAAGCTAACACAAAAAAACGTGCGAGGCCTTGCCTCGCACGTTTTTGAGATTTAATATCAGTCCTTATCCACCGTAATCACCTTGGGCTTATGTTCCTCGCCACCGCACCCGTTATGGTCTGCACCCACAAGAGGTGCTGCTGGACTTGCCGTTTTTTGTTCTTTGTCCTCTGTCCTCTGTGCTTGGTCCTCCGTTGTATGTTCCTTGTTCTCTGTCTTCTGTTCCTTGTTTTCCGAATTCCGAGTCCCGAGTCCCGAAATTTGTTTCTTCTCCCTCACCTCTCCATGCAACTTCTGTACACAGCGAATTAATTCATTGAACCAAGATTCTCCCAGATCCGGTTTATCGATCTTGAGGTTGTGTCCGATAATCGCCCAATTACTGTTGTAATCAAGCAGATTCATAATTTTGGGAGGGGTCACCTTATTACTCAAAAAGAGGATGATCTGGGCTGCTTCTGCTTGCGGTAATTCTTTGATACTGATAATTCCGGCCTTGCTGGCTACAATCTTGAGTTTCAAAATCTTGATCAGGTTCTGACCTTCTTCTTTTAATTTACCAAAATTCTGGACAATCTCATCTTCCAATTCTTTGAGTGTTCCCAGATCCTTACAACTTGCCAGTCTCTGATAAAGTTTGAGTTTTTCGATACGGTCTGAAATATAACTGTCCGGCAAGAAAGCACTAACCGGTAAATCAATCGAAGTTTCCTCATCCGGTTCGTCCAAGATCTGAGACTGTTTTTTGCCAGACTTCAGTTCCGCGACAGCATTTTTGAGTAGTCTGGTGAAGTGACTGACACCAATGGCGTTAATGCTTCCGTGCTGCTTGGCCCCGAGGATATCACCGGCGCCGCGAATCTCGAGGTCGCGCATCGCAATTTGGAAACCACTGCCGAGCTCGGATGCTTCGACGATGGCTCGTAATCTTTTCTTCGAAGTATCATCTAGCTTCTGACTATGATACATAAAGTAAGCGTAGGCTTGTTTCTTGCTACGTCCGACACGTCCACGAAGCTGATAAGCCTGTGAAAGACCGAGTCGCTCCGCACGATCTACGACGAGCGTATTAGCATTCGGCAGATCGATCCCATTTTCGATAATAGTTGAACTGACCAGTACATCAAATTTATGATCTTTGAAGGCGATAATGCGTGACTCAAGTTCGCTGGGAGGAAGTTGACCATGAGCTACAATAAAGCGTGCTTCCGGTACCAGCGCACGCAATTTATCAGTTGTGCTCTCGATAGTTTGAACGCGATTGTGTAGGAAATAGACTTGTCCTTGACGCTCCAATTCGCGCATGATGACCTCGCGTATCAGATTGAAACTAAAGCGTCTCACTTCGGTCACGACCGGCAGACGTCCCGGTGGGGGAGTTGTGATGGTTGAAATGTCGCGTAATCCCGAAAGCGCCATGTTGAGAGTACGTGGGATAGGAGTAGCAGTCAGTGAGAGAATATCGACGTTGTGACGAAGTTTCTTGAGAGTTTCCTTTTGTTTCACTCCAAAACGTTGTTCTTCATCGATAATCAGAAGTCCCAAATCTTTGAATTCTACATCAGGTTGCAAGAGACGATGTGTCCCGATGATGATATTAACTTTGCCACTCTTGACCTTGGCAATTGTCTTACGTTGTTCGGATGGAGTGGAGAAACGGCTGAGAGCAGCTATTTCTACGGGGAAGCCGGCAAAACGTTTAATAAAAGTGTGATAGTGCTGATCTGTCAAAATGGTAATCGGTGAAAGGACAGCAACTTGCTTGCCGTTTTGCACAGCTTTGAAGGCAGCACGCATGGCTACTTCGGTCTTGCCGAACCCTACATCTCCACAGAGCAGGCGATCCATAGGTTTGTCATTCTCCATGTCTTTTTTGATCTCGACGATCGATTTGAGCTGACCGGGAGTTTCAACGTATGGAAAATCTGTTTCAAATTGTTGCTGTAATTCGTTTTCTTCTCGATGTGAAAAACCTTTAGCGGTTTCACGCAGAGCATAAAGTTCGAGAAGTTCCTTGGCTATTTCCAAACTTTCCTTACGTGCATTGGTGGTTACGGTATTCCATTCAGCGGATCCGAGACGAGTCAGTTGTGGGGCATTATCACCGGTGGCACCAATATATTTATTGACCTTGTCAGCTTGTTCGACGGGCGTAAAAAGTTTGTCGCCTTTGGCATATTGCAGATAAAGATACTCGCGTGTGTTGCCGGCCACAGTTTTGGTCTCGATACCCATAAAACGTCCGATACCATGATCGATATGAACGACTAGATCTCCGACATTCAAGTTTGCCAAAAAAGCTGAATCGGCAGCGGTTCGCACATAATTTGCTTTGCGCTCAAACTGTCCAAAAATTTCTTTTTCAGTGACCACCATCAGCTTGAGATCCGGATTTTGGAAGGCGTCTGGAAAGGCATTGCACTGCTTGCTGTGTTCCTGGCTGGTAGCTAGATCGGAGGAGTGTTCAAAGGTATTTGCGTTGCGTTCTATAATGCGGATTTTGGTCAGATCTTCGTTGCTAAAACCTTGATCAACCAGTAAATTCCAGACTTTGTCCTGATCTTTGGTAAAGATCGTAGCTTGCCAATTATTTAAAAGTTTTTCGCGTAGATCATCGGTAAAATCTTTGGGATTATGAAAACGCAAAATCGAATTAAAATTGAAGGCAAAAAGATGAGGCACTTTCTCATCACCGTTTGAAAATGGCAAGAAATTGAGATAAAGAGCACTCGAAAGCGGTAATTTAGCTTCAATCTCATCGCAGACCACCACTCTTTGCTCAAAATACTTAAAGAAATTAGAACCAATTTTTTCCAGTTCGATCGGATAAATACTCAGTTCTCCAAATTCATTCAGTTTCTCGTTGGTAAAAAAGTTGAACTCATTGATACTAATAATCTCGTCTCCTTCGAGTTCAATCTTGACCGGATTGGTGAAATTGACAGGGAAAACATCAATGATTCCACCACGTTTGACGTAAGTTCCTGGCTCGGTGAGGACACCCGGACTGACCTTGTAGCCCAGATCAATTAATTTGTTAAAAAAATCTACCATCTCCAACTTCTCTCCGGCCTTCAGTTTTAGAATATTCTTTTCCAGTTCATTAGGATGAGGGGTCTCGATTTCCTTGAGAATTTCCATAGTACTTACCAAAATACCCGGTTTGTTTTGGTGTGCGAGACTCAAGGCCTGCGCGAGTTGTACCTTGTCACCTCCCGTTAAGAGCTGTTCACCTAGAATAAAAAAATCTTTGACCTGCCAACTCGAGAGGTCACTTTGAATCTGGTTTAGATTACTCTGGTCATCGGTTATCCAAAGCAGAGGAGTTTTAAATTCCCTAGCTAAGATCGCTATGATCAAGGCTTTGGCGGAATTGATGGAAACACCAGCTAGATTGACCAGCTGATTCTTCTTTAAAGTCTGCGCTAGTTCAGAGCAAACAGGCTTCAAATTGGTTAAATTGGCAGAAACCGACATGTCTAATCTGTTAGAAGGCAAGGATCTTCGCGCAAGAGTATCCCTGATCTTTTTTAGGAGCAGGGTTTAATAACAAAAGCGCCGTCGCTTCTTTAAAAAGCGTACGTACAGGCTTATTATAAGGCCTTCCTAAATAAATTGCAAGTTCCTGTGCGGTTTCGTAGTTACAGGTACAGTCTAAAGCTTGAGGATGTCATTTAAAGAATTAATATGTCTTCAACCTGCTTGAACGCGATCCTAATCCCCGAATACTTCGATTCCGCTACGCTACACTCAGTACGAGTCCAGATGTTATTTCGCTGTACGAGGTCTTCATAATGTTTCAACTTGTCCT
>JAQVLK010000061.1 GCA_028704165.1 Candidatus Altimarinota bacterium
TTTAAATAGTAGATAAATAGTATTTGGTGTACTGGATAACGAAACCCGAACGGAGAATTGAAAAATGTATTACAAACTAACTAATCAAAACATGCAGACGCACGGCGGCTGCCAGTGGACGCTGGGCGAGTGGAAAGAAACATCAGGCAACGGTGAACTGTGTAGCGACGGTTGGTTACACTGCTATAGTAGCCCGCTGCTGGCTGTGATGTTGAATCCAATCCACGCCAATATCAGCAACCCCCGCCTGTTTGAGATAGAAACAGATGGTCGGATGCTGGACGATAATGGATTAAAGCAGGGGTTTACACGCATGAGGTTGGTGCGCGAAATACCATTACCAGAGATAACCACAACACAGCGAATAGCGTTTGGCATACTGTGTGCTAAGCGTGTGTGTAGAGATGCTGACTGGAACACCTGGGCTGATGGCTGGTTGAGCGGAACCGATAGGAGTTATGGTGCTTATACTGATGCTGATGCTACTACTTATACTGCTGCTTATGCTGCTGCTGTTTATGCTGCTGCTTATACTGCTTATGCTGTCGCTGCTGCTGCTGCTTATGCTGTCGATGCTGCTGCTGATGCTTATGCTACTCGTGCTGATGCTGGCCTAAACTTGATTGATATTGCAAATGAAGCCATGAAATACTAACACAAGGAAACTATATTATGAACGGAAAACTGGAACAATCTTGTTACAAAATCTGATAATACAAATACTTATGAATTTACTTACAAGAATCTTAAAAATGTAAAAAGATGTTGACTTTATTTTAAAATATGGTATAATGTGTTTATTAATGAATATGAATGGTTCCTATCATAAAACAAATAAAGTAAACAGGAGATTATTATGAAAAACAAAGCATTTACAGCGGTAGAACTTCTTATGGTTTTTTGGATATTACTGAGTTTGACAGGTGTTGTTGGATATGTCAAAAATATTGTAAGATTTGTCAATTGTGACTTCCAGCCAGCATACAAGGCTGAAGTTGTTTATGGTATTGGCCTTATACCCCCGATTGGGTGTATAACTGGGTGGATATCCATAGATGATACACCACATACACCAGCAAAATAAGACTCTTTTTTAAAAATATTTAAAAAGGACTATTGACTTTTGTAGATGTTGTGATATAATTCCATTATAAGAACTGAAAAAGAGTTTTTAATAATCAGGAGTATAAAACTATGAAAAATAAAGAATACATTTGTGAATATCTTTGTCCAGGTTGCAGTGCTGATTGTAATGAGATGTCCAGATATGAGGCCAACAAGGAAATTCCTAACAATCTTGCTTGTAAGAATCATTCTGCGGGTACTTTTGGCAGCTATATCGGCAGGATTCTCTTGGGTTTTCCAACTGGATTTTGTAGATATGGGTTTTTTGATAAAATGCCAGTATGTATTTTTGCAAAAGAACATGTGGGTGAAAGAATCAAAATATTTAGTAATATTTATAATGTGGTGGTGTGGAAGCATGTAGACAAGACTTTTGATGAGAACGGTGTTACTTTTGTTAGGTGGATATCACCAAGAACAAACGCATCATGTATAGATGTATACCTGTGTGATATGGTCGATAAAATAGGTGGTATTTTGATAACAAAAGAACAAATTGATGAAATGGATTAAATAGATTAAAGTAGACTCCTGAATGAATAAAGTGTTTTTATTCATCTATTTATAAACCCTTGTATATCATAGCTTTATACAAGGGTTTTCTTTTTTAAATAATATACTTGACTTTGTTTAATTTTGTGCTATAATTGAATCCTAGGATAGCAATTTAAATTTATAGTATTTTAGAAAGGCGAAATAAATGATAATTTATACAAAAAAGGGCAATCAGGCTGATGATATAGAAATAGCACATGATTTTAAAATTTCTGAAAAATCTTGTGAAAATTTTGAATATCTTGGAATGAGTTTTAAAATCCTTCCAAAAAATATTAACTGGTATAAAATGAAAACCCAAAAGGTGAACCCCACGTTTAATACTATATTAGTACTATGTGAGGGAAATAAATGGGTGTACATTGCTAATTTTTGTACAAAAGAAGAGTTTATTGCAAAATGTGAAAAATGTTTTAATTCGCCTGATACAAAGCATTTATATGCTGGCATTGTGGGTGAAATTAAAAAATGTCTTTCACCCCTGTTTATGCCTATAATAAAGGAATAAAAATGTCAAAAAAGAATTTTATACCAATTCGTAGCCTGTCGGACCTCAAACATTGGTTGAATGTCTATCATGTAAACGACAATTCTGACACAATTTTTAATAAAATTCTGCGATTATCATGTAATATTTCCGAGAATATTAATCCTTTTGGCATAAAATACCTTGCTGAACACAATAAAATGCTTGTAACATACTATAGTACTGATGTAGTGGCAGGGTATGTATGTTTATGAAAAAATAGCTTGACTTTGATTTAAAATGTGATATACTTTCATTATAAGAATTAAAACAATTACTTTAACTAATCAGGAGAAAAATAATGAGCAAGAATAAAATACGAATATACCAATTATCCAAAATAGCTGATAAAGTTATATGGACTGACTCGAAGACCACAACCGTAGAAGACTGGATGAACAAAGAAAAGTATCCAAGAAATGATGACGATTATATATGGACTACAATATGCCCTGATACTGCCGAAAGACTGGAAACAGGTGGAATAAGGTATCCAAATTCATTTATTATACTGGATTGAATATGTCTTGACTTTCCTTGATTTTAATGTTATACTTCCATTATAAAAATAAGACGATTTTAACACTATTTTTAGAAGAAATATGATGAAAAGAATCAACAGACTGCCGATTATGGTGTTATATTTGAATAAGGAATATAAAATGAACTGGATATCTGTTAAGAATAAAAAACCTGTTGGAAAATGCTTGGTCTATTTAGAGGATGATTTTTTTGACATGAGAATACATACGGCACAATATATGAAGAAACTAGCTTTTATAGCAGGGCATTTTGATTTTGGTTTGCCAAAAGTAACGTATCGGATTCCATTACCAGAGGGACCTGTTGAAACGATTTAAGACAAATACAGGAATTGTACCAAAAGATTGTCAGGATGTCTCCATGCCGGATGATTTTCTGGCAAATAACTAAATGTGGTATAAATTTAATTTACCTTGACTTTACTTAATTTTGTGATATAATGATTTAATGATTTATAGTGAATGAGATGATTGATACTAATGCATAACGGCAAGGAGTAGGAAATAATGGCATACCTATACACTGAAAAATACGGAACGATAAGGCGATATCAAATTTCACGCGAAACAGAAGCGAGTTATTTCTTGTGGATGAATAACCGCTATGAACAAAAAGTTCCGAAGAAATCCCTCAAGACTGGTAGTGGTTGGGATGCTGCTTACTATATGCAGGAAACGCCGGAACTGTCCGCTCAATACGAACGTCAGCAAAAGATTTACAAGTATCGGCATCGGTGCGAAAAGTTGAGCAGATTGCAAAATCCTACCGATGAAATCATGGACGCTGTACTGGCAATCAATTTACCGAATGAGGAGGAGAAAATTAGATGATACAGCGATATTTTTACAAATAGGGTTTAAAAATACAGAAATACACATCCTATTAAAACATACAACACGGTGTTTTGTAAATATGCAGCTTTTTCAACAGGTATGTTTTTCAATTAACATACATACTCATCTTTGTATGATAAATAGAATACAAAATGTGGATAACTTGTGTATAACCTGATTTAATAAAAACAAAGAATAGCCCCTGACATTATAGAAAACTGTGATATAATCATGCATATGAAATAAATGATATTTTAAATCTGAATATTAATAAACTGGTTATAGTGGGAGTTGGACTCCTTAATAAACCACAAAGATGAACGATTAGATGATTGCACAGTGGAATAAAAGACTATGGCAGAGTATAGAATGTATAAATTATATTCTATACGTAGAAGCCCAAATGCTTAAAAACCACTTATGACATGCTAGTTAAGTAATTGAAATAGAATACCATAATTAGTTTATTAATATTCAGATTTAATATAACTCATATAGGGTGTTTAAAGAATAGATAACCAGTTTATTCAGTTTATTTAATCTAAAACTGTTATTTATTATGCTATTTCTAAGATTATTCTAAAATAATGCTATTGTGATAAAATATATGGGTTTGGGACAGTCTTATATATTTAGCAACTCACCTCGCAGTCTATTTTTGCGAAATATTGCTAATTATTTACATAATTTACACCAAAACTCACCCAAATTTACCAAAACACACCAAAATCTCCTCAGTGTTCCCCAGTTTTTGAATGTTCCACGTGGAACAAATACATGTTTTTTAATATATCCCCAGTATTATCAATACTTTACAATAATTTTATAATATTTTACATTAATTCCACAAATAGACATTGACAAAACGACATTCCTATGCTATACTTATATCATAGTCTTACATGAGTAGCAAAACATGTTTAATAGATGCAAGCACGATTGGAAAATACTGTCGGAACGAACTACTGACAGTAGAATAGAGATAATGCGAAAAGCAAATATTGGTATTAAGGGATATTTATATGATGAAAGTCTGCCATTACTTTGTGAAAAAACGATAATTCAAATAGTATTCTGCACAAAATGTGGCAAAATTGAGAAATTTGTGACAAAGGTATAAGAAAACTGAAGATATATTAAGCTACAGACTCCTGATAATGAATAGATTGTTTCTATTCATATTGTTATAAACCCTTGTATATCATAGCTTTATACAAGGGTTTTCTTTTTTAAAATAGTTATTGACATTATTCAAATTTATGGTATACTGTTTATATAGTTAATGAGAAACACTTTTAATATGGGAGTAAACGAATTATGAAAAGTAAATCGTTTTATCAAAGCCTTGTATTACCTGACGGATGGAAATGGACAGGATATTGGGATAACGTTCATCATTTCTGGTATAAACTGAAAAAAGGTGGGTATGAGATATGCTGTTTTGATGTGGATATAGATGATGGCAGTCTTTTATCTATGATTGAAGATGATATATCAAGGTAATTTATAATATTCTATTGACTTGTTGAACTTTTATGGTATAATTATGATATAAGAAGAAAAGAAAAATGAAAATTTTACCAGTTATTATTGGTTTTATAGTGGGCAGTATACTGGGTCAACTGGCATTACATCTATGGATACTGCCACTTCTTATGAAAAAGTAACCAAAATATATTGATTGAACAATAGTCCAAAAGTACATAAACTGATAAAAATAAAAATAGTTTTATTTCCCCTATGGTACTTTAGGCATTTATAAAAACAATTTATCAAAAAACATATGTTTTGGTTGCATAATTGCCAGTTTTTAACAAACGTATTTTTAATAAAACATGGGATATTGAATAAAATTATTGAATAATCGTCCA
>JAQVLK010000062.1 GCA_028704165.1 Candidatus Altimarinota bacterium
AATGTAATTGGGTATAAATGCGGCTTTCCCCTGTACATTGAATGGCTATGGTTAATTGGCATATTAAATGCTTGATTAAGCGACAATAATCGAGGATTTTTATTGCAAAGGTGTTTATCCTAGTTAATTAGGCGTAAGTTATTAAATAATGTAATGAAATATTACACAAATTAAAATTAATTATGAGGAGGAAGTTATGTTAAAAATGTTCTATAAAAAAGGTGAAAAAGGTTTTACTTTGATCGAACTCATGATCGTTATCGCTATTATCGGTATTTTGGCGGCCATTGCCATTCCTCAGTTCATGCAGTATCGTCAAAGAGGCTATGACACCGCTGCTAAATCGGATGCGAAGAATGCTTTTACGGCTGCTCAGGCGCTCTTTAGTGATTCACCGGGCGCTACTGTTACCTCTTATACTGAATTGACAAGCTTCGGGTACAGACCAACATCAAATGTAAGTCTTACCGTGGGTGGTACTGTCACGAGTTTAGGGATCACTGCTTATCACACTTTGGGAAAGAATACATATAATGTAGCCGCGGATGGCAACATTACACCGTAATATAAAAAATATTCACAAAGGGGTAAGGGGATTTATTCTCCTTACCCCTTTTTTTTAGGATTACTAATGGGTTCACGTAGGACGCAGAAATTACTCTTTTTATTATTACTGATTATTTTATGTCTGTTAGTGTTTTGGCAGGTTCAATTCTATGATTTTGTCGATTACGATGACCAGGTTTATGTCCGGGATAATGTAAATATTGCCAGCGGGATAGATATTGAATCTGTCAAGTGGGCATTTTGCGCTACGGATTTAGGATTTTGGCACCCGCTTACTTGGTTGTCACTCATGTTGGACCATCATTTTTTCGGCATGAATCCCGGAGGATACCATTGGACAAATTTGTTGCTGCATCTGTTGTCAACAATATTTTTATTCCTGGCCCTGAATAAGATGACGGATTCCGTCTGGAAAAGCGGTTTTGTCGCTGTACTTTTTGCCATACATCCTCAGCATGTGGAGTCAGTGGCTTGGATAGCGGAACGTAAGGATGTGTTAAGCGGTGTCTTCTGGATGTTGACGCTCTGGTTATACGCTTTCTATGTTGAAAAGCCGGTTTTAACTCGGTACCTCGCACTATTATTGGCATTTGTTTGTGGTATGATGGCCAAACCAATGCTGGTAACTTTACCCTTTGTGCTTTTGCTTTTGGATATTTGGCCATTAAAACGTTTATCTTTAAGTAATTGGGGGAAAAATTTTTTTTCTTCTCCAGACAAAAAAACAAGCATCTCTTTTATTTTTCTTGAAAAAATACCTTTTATATTTATCTCAGGCATTGCTTCGTGGATGGTTGTTTACACGGAAAAAAAAGTGGGAGCTCTTGCTTCCTTATCCTCAGTACCCCTGTTGGATCGTCTGTTCAATGCCGTCATTGCTTATACAACTTACATTGTAAAAACATTTTATCCGGTAAACTTGGCTGTATTCTATCCATATGCTTCGAGTTATAATATCTGGGAGGTCGTTCTATCCTTGGGGCTTCTCGTCTGGATTACCATGGTTGCCGTGGTTACTCTTAAAAGAGAGCCTTACGTGGCTGTAGGCTGGTTATGGTTTCTCGGCACTCTTATTCCCGTCATCGGTTTGGTGCAGGTAGGATCTCATGCCATGGCCGATCGTTACACGTACATTCCCCTCATCGGACTATTTATAACCATTACCTGGGGGACAGAGGATTTTATCAAACGCTTTCGCTGTCATAAAGTTATGCCAATATTTGTTGGTTCATTAGTTATTTTAATACTTTCGGTACTTACCTATGCACAACTTGGCAAGTGGCGAAATACGGAAACATTGTTTCGCCATGCTCTGAAGGCTACAGGTTCAAGCAGTTATGTTGCATACAATGGTTTAGGTAATGTCATGCTGGGCAAGGGTAAACCGGTCGATGCTTTGTTTTATTTTCGAAACGCCATCACAGTGAAACCAAATTATGATCCTGCTGTCAATAATGCCGGCATCGCCCTCATGTTGTTGGGGAAGAAAAAGGAAGCGATGAACTATTTCCATACAGCGACTATCATTGCACCGGATTATTCTGGAGGGTACTATAATTTAGGTATTGCCTTGAAGGATGAAGATGATTTCCTGGGTGCGGAAACCGCGTTCCGCAAAGCAATAAGTATTGCTCCTGAAGAGCGGGATTATTATTATTGGCTGGCTTTTATTTTACTTCAGCAAAATCACGTAGAGGAGGCCAGGGACAATTACAGGAAATATCTACGTCTGCAAAAAGGTCCCATTCAGTTGGCTCGAGACAAGAACAATGCGGAGGCGCAAACGGTAGAAACAGCTATGGTAAATTACTACCTGGGACTTGCCTGTGTTGATAAAGGGAAGTATGATTTGGCAATTGATTTTTATAAACAGGCCATAGTCTTAACCCCCAAAATGCCCTTTCTGCATAATAACCTTGGTGTTGCTCTTACCGAAGAGGGGTACTTTGCTGACGCTGCCGTTGCATATCGTGAGGCTATCCGCCTTGATCCCAAACATGCTGGCGCTTATAATAACTTGGGTATGGTACTTTTGAAAATGGGACATGTTGCAGATGCGGCTATTCAATTTCGGGAAGCAATCCGTTTGCAACCTAATTTCGCCAACTCTCATTTTTATCTAGCTAAAATATTGGTTGTACAAGGACAAAAAAATGAGGCGAAAAAGCATCTTCGGCGTGCAGGTGAATTAAATATTCAATATGCACAAGAGAAAAAAGTAGTGCATCCTCTGTTCAAGATATCTTTTTAATGGTGTTTAATATTCGTTACAGTTCCAGCATCGATGATTTGTAAGGTGGTTATGGTAGGGCCAAATCAATTTTCTTGTTCCACTTCTAAAGCAAGGGCTATTTTTGTCGGCAAGGTCTGTTGAGGTACCAAATTGGACGTCGGCCTTTGGGCTTATCTTTGCTGTATCTTTTCGTTTGCTCCTTGCTTTCCAATAACGTCATTGATTAGCAATGAGATTACCTGGAGATAAACTTATCTTATGCTACGCCTGAACGGTCTTTTCACTACAAATGCAAAAATTGGAAAGACTTTTTTTATCCGGTCCAATTTTTTTTATTGTCTCATTTTAATACTGCTTACTTTTGGGGTTTATGCTCAGGTTTTTCATTTTGATTTTGTCCATTATGACGATCACGTTTACGTGACCGACAATTATCACGTAAAAATCGGATTAACGGTGGAAAATATCCGCTGGGCTTTAACTTCTCTTGACGCCGGTTTCTGGCATCCTCTCACCTGGCTTTCGCTGATGTTCGATCATGATCTCTATGGGTTAAATGCGGGAGGCTATCATTTAACCAACGTCCTTTTTCATATTATCAATACTCTTTTATTGTTTAACGTATTGGGAAGAATGACGGGGACTTGGGGTAGAAGTTTTTTCGTTGCCGCTTTGTTTGCATTGCATCCCCTGCACGTGGAGTCGGTAGCTTGGATTGCCGCCCGTAAAGATGTTCTCAGTACGTTTTTTATGCTGCTTACACTATGGGGATATATCGGATACGGACAAAAGCACAATGTGTTTCGGTACTTCGGTGTGGTTTTCTTTTTTATTTTGGGGCTCATGGCTAAATCGATGTTGGTTACACTGCCTTTTATTTTGCTTCTTTTGGATTGGTGGCCGCTACAGCGTTTCCGTATTGAAACACCTATCAATAATGTTAAGCAGTTCCTGTGTTCTAAAAATACCGGATGGTTATTTCTGGAAAAAATACCTCTACTCGTGTTGGCTGTCGGCGTGAGTGTGGCTACGATAATTGCCGAGGAAAAAGTGGGCGCTCTTACTCCGATGATATCTTTTCCGGTTGATGCCCGATTGTCTAACTCGTTGGTATCATATGTCCTTTACATCGGTAAGATGTTTTGTCCGGTCAATCTGGCAGTGTTTTATCCTCATCCGGGAGCATGGCTGGCGGGAGCGGTGGTATTATCCGTTTTATTTTTAGGAGGGATAAGTTATTTCAGTATTCACCTGCTGAAAAAATATCCGTATTTTGCCGTAGGATGGTTTTGGTATCTGGGGACGCTGGTGCCGGTAATCGGTCTTGTGCAAGTAGGGATGCATGCCATGGCGGATCGCTATACCTATATCCCGTTAATTGGATTGTTCATCGTGATTACCTGGGGAAGCGTCGATTTGTGCAAGCGACTGTCGTGTTCCAAGTTGCTCTTACTTGTTCTGGCTTTTGTTATTATAACAGCCTTTAGCATTCAGACATACATTCAAACATCATATTGGCAAAATCCAGTCGTGCTTTTTCGGCATGCTTTGCAGGTAACAAAAGACAACTACATAGCCTATAATAATCTGGGAGCGTCACTAGCGCGTCGAGGAATGCCTGATGCCGCTATTAATCAGTATAAGGAAGCATTGTGTATTATGCCGCGATACCTTGAAGCTAATTTTAATCTGGGAGCGGCCCTTGCCGACCTGGGGAATTATAAGGAGGCAATTGACTATTATCGGCGGGCATTGGCTATAAATCCAATTTTTCCTGAAGCCCACAATAATTTGGCCGTAGCCTTGGCTGCCCAGGGAAATCTGGAAGAAGCTGTTAGACATTTTCGATTGGCCTTGAATATCAGACCGGACTATGAAGGTGCTCAAAACAATCTGCGGATTGCAGAGCAGGAGCGGCAACAAAAAATAAAAGAGCAGTGAACAATAGTGGTCTTGTACCTGCTGCTTTCTCAAGAAAACCGGATTTTCAATTTTTTCCTGTTGCGGCTTAGCTATACAGGGTAATAGACGCTACTTGGCACTGCCGGAATATAGGCAAAGGAAATTAATATGAATAAGTGGAAATACGACGAATTTAAACATTGCGGCGTTGATTATTCGCAAGCCGAAGAAGCTGAAGTCTATGATGATCGGCATCGAAAATTCCGTAATTATGAAAAGGAGTTCCAGGAAATGATCGATTTTCTGGAACTTCGGGATACAAAGGACAAGATCGTCATCGATTTGGGCTGCGGCACCGGCGCTACGGCCATCTTTGCGGCGGATTTGTTCAAGTCTGTTTACGCCGTTGATGTGTCGGATGTGATGATTGCCAAAGCAAAGGAAAAACCCGGTAAAGATGTCCGCAGTCCCAAGTTTGTGAAGGCGGGTTTTTTGAGTTACGAACACGAAGGCGAGCCTGCGGATTTGGTCATTACCAAAGCAGCATTGCACCACTTGCCCGATTTCTGGAAACAGATTGCGCTTTTGAGAATCAATAAAATGATGAAGAGGGGAGGTCTGTTGTATATCCACGATGTGGTGTTTCAATTTGATCCCGAAGAGTATGCAGCCAGAATAAATTCCTGGATTTCCGGTTTCGTAAAAGTTGCGGGGAAGGAATTCGGATCGGA
>JAQVLK010000063.1 GCA_028704165.1 Candidatus Altimarinota bacterium
AGTACTGAGTAGCACACCCATCGTCCTGCTTACTCTTTTAAGCAGTGCCATCTTCACTCCCTACTTGGGTACAATTCTGGATTTTTATAGTCACTTGGAAGATAGTAGTAAGCTTGATCTGGAACTGGTGGAAGGGATTATGAAGCTAAAAGATCTCCTGGCCGGTTCATATACTCCTTTTATTTTTTACGGCATCTTGATCCTACTACTGTGCTTGTTAGTACATACCATGAACATCTATGGAGTACTAACTCTGAATGCCACTTCCAAGAAAGCTGCCCTTCTGCAACTTTTACAGGCTTCCTTTTATTATTTCCCCAAGCTTCTCTTTGCTACTATCTTGAAATGGAGCATGATCTTTTCCCTTAGTTTTATGCTCTACAAAATAGGAACGCCTACTTTCTTATTAATCTTGCTCATGTTCTTTCTTTGGTTTATCTTACGACTTTCAAACACTTATCAGATTGTAGATTCACCGATTATTCCGTCTTACTTTTTGAGTGTTAAGTCCGTCATCAAGAATCCCAGTCTAAATCTAAAGCTAGCTCTCTTGTTGTTATTGGAAATCCTGATTATCGTGGCTCTCTACGGAGTTGTTGCAGAATGCTTGATGTTCTTCGGGACAGGCATCTCGCTTTTCCTGATACTTCTTGTTACTCTACTTTTAGTACCATCTTATCTGATCTGGAGTTTCAGTAATACGATTGCTTTTGTACTTTATTACAAGGAAAAATAATCATGCAATATCAGAATCTCGTTCGCAAAGCTTGGCAACTGACACAAGAACACCACTACCTCACACGTTGGGGAGTTCTGGCATCCATTTTCACCCTGCTAGTCGGGCTGATTCGTGTGAGATACTTCTTCACTGATCCGGCTATTACGCTTGGTACAATCTGGGAGTATCTGAATATGAACTATGAGCATCCCGTACGCATGATAATTATCATCGAGATTATTTGGTGGTCCATTTACTTGCTAGCTTTTATCATACACAATCTGAGTGATGGTGCTTTGATCGGAGCAATCGCAAAGATCGAAGATCAAAAAGTTAGACTCTCCTTTTCCAAAAGTCTCTCCATTGGACTAAATTCTTTTCTGCGAATTACAGAATATAATGCTGTAACGAGTATTTTTAAAGTAGGTAATTTTATCATCTATATTTTCCTACTAAGATTCTGGTTACTCATTTATATGGATGGCTGGGACTTTTTGGCCGAGAATTATATCTGGTTATCAGCCTTACTTATTTTCCTTTCTTTTTTCACTCTCCTGATTACCTATGGAGAGTATGATCTTGTAATTCATAAACATGGACCTTTTAAGGCTATTCGAAACAGCATCACTCTTGTAACTTTCCACCTGGGAGAGACCTTACTGATGATGATGCTCGTTTTATTGATAAGCATCCGTGCCATCATTAATATCCTGCTGGTCTTCTTTATTCCAGCTGCTGTCGCAAGTATTATAGGTTACCTAACTCTTCATATCTCTCAACTTATTGCGGTCGGCGTAGGAGTCACCATTGGAATGATCATCTTCTGGTTTGCAGTGAAGATAGCTGGCGCTCTACATGTTTTCACAACTGCCGTTTGGACTCTAACTTATATGGATCTGGATTCCAGGCAAGACCACAAAATCTTAGCAAACGAAAAAGATGATATCGAAGAAGATTAACAGTCTTTCTTCAAGATACTACTGATTTCATGATCAAGCCTTCGCAAGAAGGATTCTTTGTGATACTTGTGTCCCAGCTCATTCAATAGACCCTCAATGATATGAGCATCATAATGTTTCAGTAGTTTACGTAGATAACACTTTGAGAGAGTATTTGGCAAATGAGATTTCTTTTGTTTAGCTTCCTCTTTCCCTTCTGCAACAACCGCTTCAAAAGTCTTAATAATCCTACGATTGATCCAGATTTTTCTTCTGGAGATTAAGTAAAAGAAGGCCAGAAAGACCAGTGGAACCGTTAAGAAAGTTAGATTGCGATTAAAGATCTCAACACTAATTAAGAAGTTGTAAGCTAGATGCAGTAAAGCAGCCAATAAGAAACCGGTGAAGATCAAGCCACCACGCTCGTATTGGGCAGTTGCTTTGTTTCTTAAAATAAGTTGCACACGTTGCAGCTCAAATTTCAAACCTTGCCAAAGCAAACTATTCAAATTCCAGACGCTAGGTTGTTCTTTGATCACAGCATGTGGCAAGAGTTTAGCCCTAGCATAGAAATAACCAAACATTCCGGAAAAAACGGTATGCGCCAAGGTTGCTCCGATACTTCGAATAGCAAAGACCGCTACGAAATCACCAGTCAGCGCTCCGTGATGTACAATGCTCGAGAGGTAAACAATATTCTCGATAAAAGCAAATCCAAGACCGGAAGCCACACTGAATTCGATACCATGAATAATTTTCTTGAGACGAAAGATGCTCTTCTCAAGCATCACGATAAAACCAAAGTGCTTGATATATTCCTCCAGCACAGCCACAAAGGAATAGGTTAAAAAGGCAGCCAAGTAAGAGTTCGGTATTTCTGTACGTAACCTCAAGATAAAGTTGTAAGAAGGATCTTCAAAAAGAAATTCACGGATAAAAAGGAAAGGGATAACCGCCAAAATACCATAGGCAAAGGTCCCTACCAACAATTTAATTTGATCCTTGGTGCGATCTTCTCGGTCCAGATAAACACCCATCCAAAACAGCACCGGTACCAGACTCAGGACCATGATGCCAATCAGAACAGGTGAGAACATGGATCTTAGTTTATTGCTATTTTATGGATGTCTTTCCTTTTACCAAAGCCATTTTACTTAGCCTTGACAGCTATCGCTCAAAAGCTTTATCATGAACTCCTCGTAAAGGTTTCTTTCCTAAAAGAAAGAGTTTGGTCGCTATTTTTCAAGGGAAACTGCCTTTACGAGTTTTTTTACCTTGATTTAGGCAAACATCTTTTTGCTCTAATGAGCAATAGTGAATAAACTCGCCGTCATCTCATTTCCGGCAGGAGTAAAACTTAAGATTCCAACAACTGCAATCAGGGCTATCATAGCAATAACTTTTATTTGGCTTTTTTGTTGTTTTTTCTCATGTGCTTCAAGCTGTTTGTAATACTTTACCTGCAACATACGACGCAGCAAAAAAGCCGTCATAAAGGAAGAAACTCCAAAGCCTCCATAGACTAGGCCTTTGGATACCTTACTCCAATTGCTTTGTTTCTTGCTTTTAAACACTTGGTTTTTGTTATGACTAACTACTGTAATTGTACAATATTTAATAATATATGTCAATAGTGTCAAGATTCAGTCTTTCTGCTAAAGTGTCCTTAGTTTTAAAAGCCTGATTTTGGAGAAAAGGCCCAGTATTATACCGGCTTCAGCTTTGATTGGAGCTTCCTACTTCCTCAGTAAAGTACTTGGCTTGCTCAAAGGGCGTCTGTTACTGGGAATTTACGGTGCCACGCGGGCAGTGGAGGGAACGGTTAGTGAACTGGATACTTTCAACGCCGCCTTTAAAATCCCGGATTTTATCTATCAGTTACTCATCTTGGGAACGGTTTCCTCGGTCTTTATCCCTACTTTCACCTATCTGCGCCTCAAAGACAGCGCCAAGGCCTGGAAATTGACCAATAATGTCCTGAATGCTGCTGTCCTCTTTATGGGGGGATTGAGCTTTTTTGCCTTTGTCTTTGCTGGCAAGATCGTACCTATCATAGCACCCGGCTTTCACAATAACCCTGAAGCACTTACTTTAACTGTGCTGCAAACTAGAATCCTGCTCTTAAATCCCATTATTTTCACCTTGAGCTCAATCGCCAGTAGCCTTTTAAACTCATTTAAAAAGTTTCTGGCTTATTCACTGGCTCCACTGGCTTACAATGCCGGTATTATTATCGGTATCTTATTTTTTGTGCCAAGGTGGGGGATTATAGGAGCATCTTGGGGAGCAGTCTTGGGAGCTTTCTTCCATCTTTTGATCCAATTACCAAGTGTCTTTAGGACTGGATTCCGTTATAAACCGATTCTAGATCTCAAAGATCTAGAACTTATCAAAATGGCAAAACAGGCTATCCCTCGTATCGTAGCGATCGGAGGTAGTCAAATTAATATTTTGGTTGAAACAGCCATCGCCTCAACCTTAGCGGCCGGCAGTATCACTATTTTCACCTATGCTCAGGATTTACAAATGATTCCTTTGGGACTCATTAGTTTACCTCTTGCCATAGCTATCTTTGCTGTATTCGTGGAACTTTCAGAACCTGAAAAACAGGCCGAGTTCAATATGTTGCTTAGCAAGAGGATGCGCCTGGTAATGTATCTAGTCATGCCCTGTATGGCAGGCCTCGTTTTACTGCGTGCGGAAGTGGTAAGACTTGTTTACGGCACAGGTAAGTTCTCCTGGACCGATACTGTCCTGATGGCAAATACGCTGGGAATTATGACAATCAGTCTCTTTGCGCAAGCTTTAATCCCACTGCTAACTCGTGTTTATTACGCCAAGCAAAACACCAAGACCCCCGTCAGTTTCAGTATGATATCTGTGGCTCTCAATATCGTCCTGAGCTTTAGCTTAGCCTACCTGCTAGACTGGGGACTTTTTGGACTAGCATTAGCCTTCTCATGTTCCAGCATTCTAAACATGATTTTACTAATCTGGGGCTTGCCAAAGCACAACATCAAGCTTAAAAGCGACGAACTTATCATCTCTCTCGTAAAAATCGGCTTTGCAACTCTCTTTGCCGCGGCCATGATCCAAATCAGCAAATGGTCTTTCAATTTTGTTTACGCAGACCTTGATACTTTCTGGAAAGTAGCAAGTAAGACGGGAACCGCCATCTTGGTCGGCGCTCTAAGCTATCTCCTCATGACAGGTCTGCTCAAGAGTAGGGAATTAGCTGAGATTTTAGAAAGGTGGAAAAAGAATTAAGCACGGAGCACCTCTTTTGCCCCTGAACGTGCTGTTTGCCAAGCTGCTTTGATGGCGGGAATATCAAGTAATCTACTAACAGCAGAAGCGCTAAGTCCATTCTCTGGTATTTCAGGAACTTCTTGAATCACTTTCTGTATATCGGCAACCAGCTGCTGATCTTCGCTAATAGCAGCTCCCTTGCTTAAAAGAGTTCTAATTTCCCCGATCGCGACATTACAATAACCTTGATCCATATGGGGATGTTCAACCTTTCTTAGTAATTCTCCAAGGCAAGTAGCTAGATCTTTTTCTTGATTCTCAAGTCTCATGTTTAAAAAGTTAATAAATGAGGCTTGATTCTAACTGAAGGTTACAGTAAATGTCAAAAAATGTGCTGTTGCAGAGTTCCAGTTACCTTTTGTAAATTTAAGTTGTTGAGAGAATAAAACCATGTTGTAGCCATCTTTTGTACAGGTGTCAGCCTGTTCATGCCATATCCGCTATGTTTTCTATGGTAATTGT
>JAQVLK010000022.1 GCA_028704165.1 Candidatus Altimarinota bacterium
TGATTATTCCCAAAGGTTCTAATAGTTTTCATGAAGCTCTGCGCATGGGGGCGGAGGTTTTTCAAAATCTTAAAAAGTTACTTAAGGAACAGAATCTTTCTGTTGCAGTGGGAGATGAAGGTGGCTTTGCACCACATTTGCAGGACAATAAGCAAGCTTTAGAAATTCTAATTACTGCTATCAAAGCGGCCGGTTATATACCAGGAAAGGATATTTCTCTTGCGATCGACGCAGCTGCCAGTGAGTTTTATCTCAAAGCTGAAGGTTATTACCAAATCGATCAGCATAATTTCA
The DNA here is from genome assembly GCA_028704165.1 of Candidatus Altimarinota bacterium. Classification (GTDB taxonomy): domain Bacteria; phylum Patescibacteriota; class Gracilibacteria; order RBG-16-42-10; family JAQVLK01; genus JAQVLK01. The sequence goes on from JAQVLK010000022.1 coordinate 295, forward strand.
AGCCAACCGAATTAATCGATTATTACTCAAAACTTAGTCAGGATTATCCTTTGATCTCAATTGAGGACGGACTGGCTGAAGATGATTGGTCAAGCTGGGAGGAACTGAATCAGTCTTTAGGAAACAAGATCCAGATTGTAGGAGACGACTTGTTCGTCACAAACATAGAACGTATTCAGCAAGGAATTGATCGTAAAACTGCCAATGCTGTACTTATTAAACTCAACCAAATTGGTACAGTGACAGAAACCGTGCGTGCTATCAAATTAGCGCATAGTGCAGGTTGGAAGACGATCGTGTCTCATCGTAGTGGGGAGACTGAAGATACTTTTATTGCGGATTTTGTGGTAGCGATGGGTAGTGGGCAAATCAAAACCGGATCTCTCTGTCGCAGTGAGCGCATTGCGAAATACAATCAATTGCTACGTATCGAAGAAGCCCTCGGCAAGAGAGCTTCATACTGCAAATAAGCTTGAAGGGGCGCTAAATTTAGCGCCCGTACGTGATATTTGTTTATCTTCTCCTTCGTGTCGTGCTCTTCATAGCTGGCTTGGCTGCTACGGCTGCTTTGCGAGTGTTGAATTCGATTTTGAGGAAGAGTTGTAAAAATTCTGCGATTGCAAAAATCAAGAAAGCGGTACAGATTCCTCCAAAGGAAAGCAGTACGAAACTAAGCACTGTTCCTTCTCCAGTGAACATCATAAAGATAGATGACGTTGCTCCAAAGAGCAAAGCCAAGGCTGCTAAGACTTCGAGTGCTATCACGAGAATCGCGATACCAGGGAAGTCAACTTTACTTTCATGTCTTTTCATGAGTTTGGTCGTTTAAAAACTTCTTCCTTATAATATGGGAAGCTTTTTGCTTTGTCAAAACAAGACCACTACGAATCTACAAATAAGCGATCCGAATACTTGTTACTAAGACATCCGGTAAAGCTTTTTAATTCGGATCAAGAATCCGTAGTATTCGTTGTGCCCGCCCGAACGTACCGTTCGGTACGGGCGGGGTCCCATGATCTATTCGCATCGTTCTTATTCGTAGTGGTCCCATGATCTATTCGCATCGTTCTTATTCGTAGTGGTCCCATTACTCTTTTCTCATCGCCTCAATCGGATCTAGTTTGGAAGCCTTCCAGGCAGGATATAAGCCGAAAGTGAGTCCGAATGAGAAAGCCATGGCAAGGCCAAGTAAAATAGCTTGTACTGAAATACTAAATTCCCACTCGAAACCGGCATAGTTTGCTCCAATTGCCATGAGCCAGGTCAGGCCTGTCCCGATCACGATTCCCAATATTCCTCCGAGCAGTGTGACGACAATTGCCTCACACATAAACTGACATAAGATATTATTGTTAGTCGCTCCGATTGATTTTCGAAGACCGATTTCTGGTGTGCGTTCTGTCACCGAGACCAGCATGATATTCATAATTCCGATACCACCGACGAGCAGAGATATGCCCGCGATAGCACCAAGGAGGAGGTTTATCCCTCCCAAGACGGTATCAACCATCTCCATGGCTTCATCCATCGTCATTACCATAAAATCATCATCTTTTGAGTCTTCTATACCATGCTCTTCACGCAGATAATCTGTGACTTGTTGTTTAACTTGATTTGCTGACTCTAAATTCTCTAATTGAATTACAAAATTGGTAACAAAATCTTGGCCACTGACTAATTTTTGATATGTTTCAAGAGGAACATAGCTCCATTTGTTCATATCTACTCCCATCATTGCGCCACGTTCTTCCAATACTCCAACAATTTCCCATTTTAGATTATCGAATTTAATGCTTTTGCTTACAGGATCTTCTCCGGGGAAAAGTTTTTCTGCTATGCCATTTCCAATTACGATAACTTTCTTAAGCCCACGTTCTTCATCTTCCGTAAAGAATCTCCCATATTCAACTTCCGAGCTATCAATTTCTATAAAAGAAGGATTAGTTTGGATTATATTACCCGTTACTTCCTCACTGCCGTAACTTATCAGAGCTTGGCCAAACTGTAAGGCATAAACATTTTTAATCTCTGGAAAACGATATTTGTCTTTGAGAGCTTCCATCTCATCTGTCTTCAAAGTCGTGACTGTAAAACCACTAGACCTATAAATAGCTGCAGATACATCTGAAGTATCAGGAACAGTGATCTCAACAAAGACCGTATCACTACCCCAAGTTCCCAATTGACTTAGAATAATCTTTTTCAAACCTCCTCCGGCTGACAAGATAACAATAATTGTACTGATACCGATAATAATTCCAAGTAGCGTCAAAATAGTACGAGTTTTTTGTCTCTTGAGATTATTGACAGCAAGTTGGATGGAGTAGGAAAGATTCAAATTAATTTTGAATTATGGATTCGATACACTCACCATTAACGTTGCCATGATTAACGTCTTTATTAATCGGTAACTTACTACTGACATTCTGAGCTTGTCGAAGAATAAATTTTGAATTACTCATATCTCAAAGCTTCGATAGGATCTAGTTTGGATGCTTGCCAGGCAGGATAGAGCCCAAAGATGATACCAATTGCTACAGAAACAGTGCATGCTAATAAGATGGAGCTTAAGGTTACTACAAAATCCCAAGCATAACCAAGCTTGTGTGCAACTACTGCTATCAAGAAAGAAATTAATGCACCCAAAATAGTGCCGATTATTCCTCCCATCAAAGTTATCAAGCTTGATTCTACTAAGAACTGACTAATAATACTGCTCTTCTGAGCTCCAATAGCTTTCCGCAGTCCAATCTCTCGAGTGCGCTCTGTTACGGTAACCAGCATGATATTCATAATTCCAATACCTCCTACCAAAAGAGAAATAGCTGCAATGGCAGCCAGAAAAAAATTAAGAGCTCCCAAAATTCCTCCCAAGGCTTCTAGCGCTTGATCCTGACTACCTACCGTAAAGTCTTCTTCACCAATCTCTTTGTCATGCTTTTCTCTGAGCACAGCTTCAATATCTGCAATCGTCTTATCTAAATTTTCTGGTGTGTCGACCTTAACTCGAATTAAACCAATATAATTTAAACCAAATAAGATCTTCTGAGCGGTAGGAGTAGGTACATAAACTTGCTCATCTTGGTTCTCAAATCCTTGTGTGCCTAATGCTTCAAGTACACCAATAATCCTGAATCTGCTCTGATTAAATTTGATATTTTTGCCAATAGGATCCTCATTACGTGAGAAAAATTTGTCACGTACCTCTTGTCCGATCACGGCCACTCTGGCAAGGTTTGTTTCATCTTCCCTATCAAAGAAGGTGCCTTCTGAAACTTGTGCATCTATGACATCCAAATAATCTGCCGATACTCCGGTAACAATAGCTGAACTACTCTTGTTTTCATAACTTACTATCACATTACCTCGAATAAAAGGCGTTAAAGCGACAACATGAGGGAATCTTTTCCCGTCTCTTAGGGCTTCAGCATCCTCGTATTTTAAAGTGGTTATGATAATTCCTTGTGCTGCCGCAGGAGGTCCCTGTTCATCTTCATTTCTTCCTCCTGGCATCACAGCGATCAAATTTGATCCTGCGCTTTCAACTTGATTCAAAATCAAGCTTTGTGCTCCGGCACCGACGGAGACAATAATAATAACTGAAGCAACTCCAATAATAATACCCAGCATTGTTAAGAGTGATTTGACGATGTTATGAAGGAGATTTTTCCAGGCCAGTTTAAATAGGGTTAGAATTAACATGGCCTTTTATTTTATTAGTTTCTGCTCGACCTTGCGATCGTGCTCAATCATTCCATCACGAAGATTCAAAATACGTTTACACATCTCTCCGACGTCTTCTTCATGGGTTACGAGAATAATAGTGTGTCCTTTGGCGTTCAAGTCTTGAAAAATTTTCATGATCTCGAGAGAAGCCTTACTGTCCAAGTTTCCAGTAGGCTCATCGGCGAAGATTACTTTGGGATTATTAACAAGTGATCTGGCAATGGCTACGCGCTGTTGCTGTCCTCCGGAAAGCTCGTTTGGTTTGTGGTCAACACGATCAGCCAGTCCTACCATTTCAAGAGATGTGAGAGCACGGGCTCTTTGCTCAGCTGGTTTTATCCCGGCATAGACCAGTGGTAAACTGACGTTTTCGAGCGCAGAAGTGCGTGGTAGGAGGTTGAAAGCTTGGAAAACAAAACCAATTTCTTTATTACGAATCAGGGCTAGTTCGTCATCATCCAAATCTTCCACATTCTCACCGTTGAATTGATAAGCACCTGAGCTGGGACGATCCAAGAATCCCAAAATATGCATCAGGGTTGATTTGCCTGAACCGGATGGTCCCATGATGGCGATAAATTCTCCTTCCTCAATGTCTAGCGAAATGCCATGCAAAACCTTGGTGATGATTTCACCTGTTTGGTACTGCTTCCTGATGTCGCGGATTTCGATGAGGGGCATGGGACTAGAAGCTACTAGCTAGGGGACTAAGGGAATCGATAAAATATATTGTTACATTGTTATATTGTTGGACTGTTTTCTAACAATGTAATAATGTAGTTTTTTAATTTTCCTTCACAAAAGTTACCACTTCTTGTCCTTCTTCTAAACCACTTTGCATTTCATAACCGTTATCACCCTTGAGGCCAACTGTAACTTTCACTTTTGAAGGGGTACCGGTAGGATCAGCTAGAACTTGGACATAGAAATCTCCATTTTCTTTCTCAATCGCTCGTAGGGGAACCTGCAGAGCATTCTCAATCTTCTCAGTAACAATATCCAAATTAGTAGTTAGTCCTGAGCGAATGCGGCTATTATCTTTATCATCGAGATTGACAGTAATCTTGTAGTAAATCACTCCCTGAATCACAGTGGCGTCTGGATCGATCTTAATTACTTCTCCTGTGAAAATCTCATCAGAGGAGAAAGCATCGAAGGTGATTTCAACCTGATCCTTGATTTCAATCTTATCAATATCTGTCTCAGAAACATTAGCTTCAATTTCCAAATGTTTGGTTCCCAAGATCTTCACGACCGGGACGCTAGGGGACAGATACTGTCCGATCTCGGCGTTAACCATGGTCACGACACCATCCATACTGGCAATAATCTTGGTCTCATCAAGTTTCTTCTTGGCTAAATCAAGGGAAGCTTGGGCTTGTTTGACGCGCGCTTCCTGAGGTTTCAAATCGACTGCACGAGTGTCACGCTTCGTCAGTGAAAGCTGAGCTTCGGCGGACTGTAGATTGCCACGAGCATATTCAACATCGGAACTGGCATTTTCAATGGCACTAGCTATTTGAGCTTGAACACTTTTTAAGTTTTGCTGTGCGATTTGCAGTGCGACACCGGCGCTATCTACCTGTGAATGAGCGGTATTTTCCAACATACGAGCTTGTAATTGCACAGAAGCTAAACTGTCTCGTGCAGATTCCAATACATTTTCAGCCGAATCTTGTGCTGCACGGGCGGTGTCCTCAGCGATGTCTGCCTGAGTTTTAGCCGATTCCAATGCTTCTTCAGCTGCATTACGTGCGTTTTGGGCCTGCGTCACAGTAAGCTGCGCACTTTTGACTTGTGACTCTGTCGCTAGATCATCATCGTAATCATCTTCTACGCCGGCTAAATAATCCTCGGCACTATCCAGGTAATCTTCAGCATTACTGAGGGCTGTCTCAGCACTGGTAATAGCTTGATCGTTATTCGCGAGAGTATTGCTGAGAGCGGTGCTTGCGTTATCCAAATTAACCTGAGCGTTAGTTACTGCTGTCTGAGCACTACTAACATTTTGTAAATTACTAGCGATTGTGTCTGCGAGATTGCGTTGTGCGGCTGTTAAACCTGATTCGGCATTGGTAACTTGCAATCTAGCGCTAGCTAGGTCTTCGGCACTGGTCTTTTGTAAGTTAGCTAAACGCTTTTGGGCTGCGAGTAAGGCAGTCTGGGCGTTCCGTACCGCTACTTCCGCAACCTGGACTTCCTCGGTACCGGCACCGGCCTGCATTTGTTCGAGAGTAGCCAAGGCAGCATCATAAGCTGACTGGGCCTGCTGGACCTGATTTTCAAAGTCACTCGCTTCACTCAAAACAAGTTCCAGGCCCTCCACAACCTTGTCACCAACTTCCACCTTAACTTCAGTGATGGTGCTGGGGTTCTTGAAGGCTAGCTCAACCTCATTGGTCGAGACTACACTACCTGTTACAGAGACAGTTTGGCGGAGTTCCCCACGAGTCACTTTTTCGGTCGTGTACTCGGTCGTGGGGGCACCGTTCCTATTTGTGATGTAGATCAGGATAAGACTTGTTACAAGCACCAAACTTATCCAAAGCCATTTACGTTTTTTACTTCTCGGCATGAAGGTTCTTAAATTTCTCTTAATTATAGCACAAAATGGCTTGGGGAACAAGAGGAAGGCAAGCCTGAAGGGCTGAAATGGTCTAAGGGTTAGGGAACAGGTATTTAAGTTAATCAAGTTAGTAAGTGGGCCCACCATGGTTCGACTCCGCTCACCACGAGAACGGTAAAGATGGAAGTTTATTGCGAATTGGAAACTTGGTTATAAGACTAACCATCCTGAGTCTGTCGAAGGATCCCCCACCTCCCCGTCCGAACGGATGTCTATCCGGGCGGGCTCCCAAATTTTAAAAATCTTTAAAATCAGCCCTTATTCTAAATTCTAAACGCCAAACATTAAGAAAACATTAAAACTGGCTGTCGCCTACTACAAATCTACGAATATATGATGCGAATAAGGATTTAATGTAAGCCCTCTAAAGACCCTTTTTCACAAACTCCAGCACTTTCTCGGCATGACCTGCTGGGTTCACTTTTCTGTAAACCTTACGAATCACACCTTCCTTATCAATCACGAAAGTAGAGCGCTCGATGCCCATAAAGGTCTTGCCGTACATGCTCTTTTCTTTAAAAACTCCATAAAGTTCACAGACTTTACCTTCCGGATCGGACAAGAGTTCGACCGTTAACTCCTTTTTCTCGATAAACTTTTGATGTTTCTCGCAACTATCCATACTGATCCCCAGCACTTTCGTCTGAGCTTGTTCAAAATCCTTACCAAGAGCACTAAAAGCCAAAGCTTCGACAGTACATCCGGGAGTGAGATCTTTGGGATAGAAGTAGAGGACGACATTCTGTTTACCAGCAAAATCTGAAAGTCTCACATCCTGCTCGGCTGCATTTTTTAAAGTGAAGTCCGGCGCTTTGCTGTTTTCTGCTAACATAAATTTGCTGGTTAATGTGTCCGAATCTTAACTCTTTTAATGGAGGGTGGCGGTATTTTAGCTTACAAACTTAAATAATCTTTGTGCTAGGAGTACAAGGCAGATGCCGAGTAGATATCCAAAGACGATATCAATCACATAATGTGCCCCACTATAAACACGCAGAAGAGAGACACAAATTCCGAAGCTGTGCCAAAGTATCCAGTATTTGGGATAAAGAAAAGAAAGATACATAGCAAAGAAACCAGCGTCCGCTGCTACTCCACTGGGGAAACTCGGGTTTTTTAACATGTGAACACCAAGCGGTCTTTGACTTGCTACTGCAAACTTCAATATCCAAACAAGAGCTTGCATAAAAACGAAACTACTCCAAAATAAGAACCATTTCTTTTTATTTTTGAGCTGATAGAAAGTAAGCAAAAGCACCAATGGCAGAAACACTAGTCCGGTCCAGTAATAATTAAGAGAATCCGATAGAGATTGCAGCATGCTCAGGTAATTTTCTTGTTTATAACGGTAGTAAATTTTAGGATATTTCTTTGATCATATCTATCACTCTGTCTTGATATCCAGCTTTCTGGTAGAAATTATGAGCTTTCTGATTCGCTTCTAAAACTTCAATGCGAATAATATCGCAACCCTGTTGTTGAAAATATTTTTCAATAGTTTGCATTAAGAGTTGCCCTATATTTTTACCACGATACTTCTCGCTCACAATTAATTCCAAGACTCTAGCTGTTTTGGAAGGGATAGCCTCGATTTCTTCTTCTTTAGACGGTTTTTCGATGATACCGGCTACTATTCCAATGGCAATATTCTCAATTTCTGCGATATATATTATTCCTTTATTCTTCCTGACTTTCTCTAATAGATTATTAGTATAATTGGTTCCAAATGCAGGAGTTTTTTGCAATCTTCGTAATGGATCAATTTTGACTAGATAAGCCTGTAATTCATTAATAAGTTTCACAAGTACCTTCTTATTCCCGGCATATTTATTGATTTCTATCATAAAAATACAATTATTCTTTTATTATTTAACCAACCATTATAGCCATTTAGCCCTTGTTTTCCCTAAAACCTCCCCCGCAAATAACTTCTAAATGCATCCCAGTCGTTATCCTTTGGCAGTAAGACATAACTACACGCAGTGGGTAGTTTGCTGCCAGCCTGATAGACGCCGGCTTCGCGGAGCTGTGCGATCTTGGTCTGACATTCCTTATCGAAGATCTCTTCGTCAATTCCAACCACTTGATAATTGTACTCCAAGATATTAGCGGTCGAAAGTACTGCTTTTTCAGCGATGCCAAAGTCTTTGTACTTCAAGTAGTAACTCAAGGCATCTTGCAGAGAGACGTTAGTCTCAAGCTTCGAAAGCGCAATCTTGATTAGATTTGCAAGCAAACTTGGATTGCTAACACCGACTTCTTTGATTCTATTTTGCAAGGAACGGATGATCTTTTGCTGACGTGCTGAACGTGCAAAATCAGAGGAAGTGTGACGTGAACGTGCCAGTCTTAGAGCTTGTACCCCATTCAAGTGATGATCCCCTTCGGCAAAGTACATGGTGCCTTCGACGCCGTCATCGACAGTTTTGTAAGTGGGATCAATCACTGCTTGATCGAGGTGAATGTCGATACCTCCCAGCTGATCAACCAGATCGATAAAAGCGTACATATCTACGAGCGCATAAGCTTCGATTTTTAGTCCGGTTAGCTCTTCCAATTTACGCACAAATTCTTTCAATCCGTAGTGCATGTAAAAAGAGTTGATCTTGCGACCATTGAAGAATAAATCACGCGGGATACTAACCAAACTGATTGTGCCGGTTGATTCGTTGGCTTGTGCTAGCATGATAGTGTCTACCAGACTGCCGTGTTTGCCGGCTATCAAAAAAGTATGTCTGCCCGTCTGCGACAGAATCTTGGTGTTCACAGCGACCTGTTCGGTCTCACTCGTTAGTTTTTTTTTGAGCCAAAAGTCATCAGCTCATTGCCGGCCGGGCCGAGCACCAGAATCTCGAGGGTCGCTTTGTCTATTACGAAAGATTGAATCAGCGCTTGCTCACTATCTAAGATATCGTAGTAAATACGATCAGGATTATCACGAGCTTCTGCGAGACTCAAATTGTTATCTGCCAAATAAGACTGAAAAGCATTCTCGTTCAAGATATCCTCAAGTTCACTGCGCAAATTAGCCACTTCTTTTTCCTGCAGACTGGCGGTTTCCAGCTTTTCCAAGTAAGACTTGAGGGCAGGCTTGAAAGTTTCCCAATCAGAGAAAAGCTGCTTATCAAGTTTGAAAGTGAGTGATGCTGCACTAACTTCCAGTTTACCGATTTCTTCGGTGGCATGATTTTGGAAGGTGTAGAGGTAAGGCCAGTTTTCGGACTTTTGGAAGTTAATCTTACGTTCAGCTAGTACCTGCTTTATTTCCTGTGAAGCCAAATATTCATCCAAGGCCGAGATGTTTTGTTCATAGGCCCGACTATCTGCAATTAGCTTAGCAAAATCTTCTAGAGCTAATTCCTGCAAAGCTTTGTCCCAATCAGCCTTAGTGCTGAAAGTCTCGTAACGTAAGTATTTGAGATCCAAACTGAAAGTCCCGCTTGCTTTGTCGAGACCCAAAGTAGCTAGGAGTTGATCCTGATACTTCAGTTCATAAATTAAATAATCTCCCTCGGAAAGAGGACCGAGAGTGAGCTCAGGATTGCTAAAAAATGTGCCAAAATTTTCTACGAGTGCGCGAAAAGCGCTCTCGTTAGCTTCTTTCTTTTCTGCTTGTTTGCGACTCTCAACGAGACTGGTCATTTGATCATAAACACCGGTCTTGAGATCTTCCTCGCTTGCTAAAACTTGCTGCTCGAAATTGGAATAATCCTTGGATGGCAAGAGCAGGAGGGAACGAATTTCGTTCAAATCACCGGCCAATTGGCTGCTCAAGGTATAGGCCGCGCTTTCTCCACTAAAAGATTGATCAAGTTTGCTGCCGATCTCATCGATCAGGGCTTGATCGGTACGTTCCAGTACTTTGACGACTTGGTTCAAGTGCCAGAGGCGCAGCAAGAAAGGCGAGAGAATTAAGAGCACTAAAACAGTCCCGAAGATGCGAAAGCGGCGTGGGTTCTTTTTGTGCCAATTTTTCAGAAATTTATGAGCCTGTAGTTTGGTTTTTGGCGTCGTTTTTTTGGGCTTAGTTCTTGGAGACACTTAACTTGGGGTTAGGACACTTCAAGAGTTTAGTAGTAACTCTCTAAAAAGGCAATAAATTTTATGATGGGAGCGATTTTTGCTTGGCATCTTCAATACATAGAGCGAGATTGGTAAAAAAATCTTTGGGGAGATTCTTTTCCGAGAAAACCATATGCCAAATCCCGTTGCTCATGCCATGCCTGGCTCTGGCATAAGAAAACATGTACCAAACAAAATGACGCAAGCTTGTGACAGAGTTACAAACTTTACGAATGTTTTTGGGATGATAAAAAGTTTTTAACAAGTCATCGTATTCTTTTTCAATTTCGGCCGGTGAGAGGCTCTCATCAGATTTCCAATCGATAGTTGCCTGTGAAGAGTCATAGTGATTCAAATCGGGGTCTATCGAGACCAACTCCGGATGTGCTTCAAAATAAAAATCATCATTGGAACCCGGTAATCTCCCATAAATATAAGGGATAAAAACATTAGCTCCTATTTCGAGAGCGGTCTTGGCACTACGTTTGCCAACGCCTTTTTTGTCGTACTTACTTCCCAGAATACAAGTAAAAGTGACGCTAATCCCATGCTTGTTCCAGGCCTCTCTCTGAGCTTTCATGTCCGCACTTAGATTGTGTCTTTTATTCATGCTCTCTAGAACTTCCGAGTCAAAACTCTCAGATCCGGTAAAGATCATATCTATCCCTGCTTGGCGGCATTTCTCCATAAATTCATGATCCACCACTTCTTCCCCTTTGTCTTTTTTTACGACCTTCAAATCTGTCTGAATCATATATTTGAGATTGATGCCTTCTTGCTTAAGTTCAATCATGGCATCCAAAATATCATATTTATGCGGGTTACGATAAAAATTATCATCTCCTATAAAAATATTAGTAATACCATTTTGACTTAGAGTTCTGAATAAGATCTTGGCTTCAGCTGAATTACGTGGTCTCATTTTGTGCCCATCAACCTGACAAACCGCACAAAAATTACAATTGTGAGGACATCCCCTGGAAAGTTGGACTACCACTGCCGGTACGGAAGTAGCAGGATTTTTCTTGTCCACGGTATAGAAAGGGAGGGGATTGCCTTCCAACTTTACTAATTCAGACCATGCATAACTTGACTCCAATTTGTCATGTACAACATCAGTCAAGATTTGTCCGAGGCGACCATTCTCAATTTCTCCCCTAATAACAGTAAAGCCGCAATCTATGATTTCCTGGCACGATTTTTCGGCTGATGATCCTTGAGGTGCACGTAAATGATAACCACCGAATAAAACATCTATCTTGTGTCCAAGCCCTTCATTAATAGCTTTTGCTTTAATCTTGGCAGCAATTTCCAGTGCACGTGGGTATTGATTGGTCTGAACTCCAGCTAAGCTGATCACGATTTTACAGTTATCCAGAGAAGCTTGTTGGATTATTTCATCGTAGGGAATATCTTCAAACTGATCGTCTATAGTTCTAATTCTCACTTGGCATCCATCTATACTGTCGGGACTAAGAGCCTCCAAAGTTTTACTGGTCCCTCTTTGAATGGCAATATTCTTCATAAAGCGTTTTACCTGGCCATTGTCTTCCTTTTTGGAAGGAGCGATAATGTAGTGTAAAAGTTTTTTATAAGGGGCTTCCTTGCCTGTCTCAATTTGAGCTTTGAATAAATCATTTGGGGTGGGGCTATCAATCCTTTGGGGTGCGCGTCCAATTTCGGCAGGCGTTTCGGTGATATTTGTACTTATTAATTTACGGTAAGCCAAAAGACCTGCTTCAACTGGAAGTTTGAGAGTATCAATAATGGAGCGTCGAGTCTTGTTAACTAGGCTAAGGTCGATTTTGGTCAGAAAATGTGTCAGGGAGATAATTTTATTCGTTATGAAAGGACGCTTGGCTGCCAATCCAAGTGCGAATTTTTCATACTTTGTGCTTAATTCGCTAAGATACTCAGAGATTTTTTCTTTGGAATATGGCATATGCTTATACTTAGTAATGATATTTCTTCCCCGTACTAATCGTAAAAGCTCGATAAAGTTGTTCCAGTAAAATCATACGCACCATCTCATGCGTAAAGGTGAACTTGGAACAAGCAAGTAATAAATTGGCCTTTGCTTTAACTCTTTGATCTAGGCCGTAAGGTCCACCTATCACGAAAGTAAGATGGGAATGTCCCTGACTGCCCAAACTATTTAGTTTCTGTGCGAAAACTTGCGAAGTAAACTCCTGACCTCTCTCGTCTAGTACAATTAAGTAGGAATTGCCAGGCAGGTTCTCCAAAATTGCACTTCCCGTAGCTTCAATTTGCTCCGGTGGACTTTTGCTTTTTACATCTTTCAAAACCTTAACTTCCAGCTGACAGAAAGCCTGCAAACGTTTCTTGAACTCTTCTTCGCCCTCAGTTAAATAAGATGTCTTGGTCTTGCCGATTTGGAGGATAGTAATCTTGAGCATCTCGAAGAGTTATAACGCTCAATTAGTGTCACAGGTCAAATGTCACATGTCAAATGTTTTGTTAAAACCTATGAATAATATTTCCCACGTGTTCACGCACGAATCTGCTGATTTTCTCGACGGGAGTCCTACGTGCTTGGTAAAACAAAAGTCCCATAACTGTAAAGCCCAATCCCAAGATGATCGCTCCGGGTGGCAGTACAAACATCAGAATTAGGGAAGTCACTGCTCCCAAGATGGGAGTGAAAGGATAGAAGGGGACTTTGAACTCGCGACTAAGATGAGGGTGTTTGCGACGTAGTTTAATAACGGCTAAGTTCACCAAAACCATGGAAAGCAAAGCGATAAAAGTTGCTGTGGTAATGATCTTTCGTATGTCCCCTAATGTCAAAACAAGTAGAACTATCAAGAGATTCAACAAAATTGCTCGATGTGGTGTTTCGAACCTTTTATTTTTGACAGCCAATCGTTTATTAAGCTGATCTTCCTCAGCCATGCTAGTCGAAATTTTGGCAGCTGAGATTAGATTTGCATTGGCAGCAGATAGAGCTGCAAAGATTGCTCCGAGAGCTATTAGAACTCCTCCTCCATGCCCCATCAATCTAATAGCTGCTTCGCCGACGGAACTTTCATTAAAGACAGTGATACCTGATGATAAAATTGATATCGCTACTAAGACATAAATAATTGTCACCAGTATCATGGAATAAATAATCGTTTTAGGAATAACTTTACCTGGATTTTTAACTTCACTACCAACATTGGTAGCTACGCTGTAACCAAAATAAGTCGGATACAGCAAAGCGATTGTCGCTACAAGTGGGCCAAAACCTTTGGTACTTAGTATAGTAACATTTTCTACACTGCCTTTAGTAAAACCGAATCCGATAAAAATCATCAACAAAATAATTTTACCGATATTTAATAAATAGGTTACACTTACGACTTTGGTTGTTCCCAAAATATTTAGCAGAGATAGTAAAATTGTAAGCCCTATCGACAGTCTTAAGTTGCTACCGGTGTTAAAAATAAAATTATTAAAATAAACACTAAATCCCTGTATGCAAAAGGCTGCAGCGGCAGTATGTCCCAGCCAAGTACTCCAGCCTGTTATAAACCCCCAAAAACTACCGAAAGCTTCGTACGAAAACATGTAGCCGCCACCATCTTTCGGGTAAGAGGCCGCAAGTTCAGCATAGCTCATAGCACTAAAAAAAGAAATGAATGCTGCCAAAATAAAAGCCCAAATAATTCCGTAACCTGTTTTTTCAATAGCGATACCAGGAAGTACAAAGATACCTGCGGCAATCATCGTCCCGATAGCCAGGGACATAGTATCGCGAAGTCCTAATTTTCGTTTATCTTCCTGCACTGGACCTTGATTAAAGGATTTACTTGATGACCATGATTTGAGACATGATTATCTCTTTATTATAGCAGAAATAAGCGCTTTTTGGAAGTGCTTGTTACTCATTTGTGGCTTCTATTAAATCTTAATGTTTTCTTAATGTTTTGTTGATATATTAAAAAAGGGGGGCTGCCCCAGAACTTTCAAGGTATCGCAAAACATTCTTGTGAGACATAAACAATGCAACAATATATCAATGTAACAATTCCCCTAATCCCTGCTCCCTAGTTTCTTCACCATATTCACCCAATCTGTCGCTTGGAAGCCATTCTTTTGATAGAAACTGAAAGCTTTGGATTTGGTGTTGGCATTGAGATTGATCGATTTGATACCACGTTTCTTGGCTCGTTTCTCAAGTTCTACTAACAATTTAGTGCCAATTAGCTTGTTTTGTTCAGAATCCTTAACAGCTAGCGTTGAAACGAAGTACAAATCCGCAGTATCCCAAGGCACCAGTTGGACTATGGCAAACCCAATCAGTTTTTTATTCTCAAGAGCTGCTAAAGAAAGCCGAATCTGTCCTTTGCTATCATGGCGCAGACTTCTCAAGACTCTAGCTTTAGTCCACTTTTCCTTGTACGGAGCCTTCTTGAAGGCTTTTAGGATGATCTCGGCACAATCTACTAAGTCGGTATTTTTTAAACTACGAATCTTCAGCATAAAGCTATAAGCTAGGGGACTAGAAGTTAGGGAACTATGGAACTAGGGACTAAAAGCTAGGGAAAGTATTCCCTTCCTTAATCCCTTAGCTATTAGCTAATAGCTTTTAGCTCACTCTCTCATAATAACTGCCATCCTCGGTACTGATACGTACCTTGTCACCTTGCTTGATAAACATCGGAACGCGTATGCTCATACCATTCTCAAGTTTCACATCCTTGGTGGCATTGTTGGCGGTATCGCCTTTGACCGCATCAGAAGCTTCGGTAACTTCCAAGACAATCTTGGGAGGGAGTTGGACGCTGGCAGGGTTACCATCAATAAACATTATTTCATATTCTTTCTCCTCTTGCAGATACTGAGCATCATTCCCCAGTGTGTCACCGGAGATTGAGAATTGGCTGAAATCAGAAGAATTCATGAAAAAATAATCTGTCCCATCACTATAAAGATACTGACATTTGTAATTGAAAAGATCGGCCGGTTCGATGCTTTCTCCACTCTTGATATTGAACTCGACTACGTTGCCGGTGTTCAAATTCTTGAGTTTGGTAGGATAAAAAGCGGTACCTTTACCGGGATTTACAAAGCTGATGTTGGATACAAACCATTTTTGTCCGTTGTAGACGATGGCGTTGCCTTTTTTGACTTGAGAGATGTCCATGATTAATTTTGAATTATGAATTATGAATGAGGAGAGAAGGAAAACAAATATCAAATGCCAAAACCCAAGGGAATCATAAATAGCAAATCCTTAAAAGGAATGATTTTTGTATTTAACTTTTAGATTTAAGGATTCCTTTGACATTTGGGCTTTGGATTTAGGATTTCTTGGCATCCTAGCTCTTGATCGGAAAGGTTATGATGTCTTTGATATCGGGCTTGTCTAGCAATAACATTATTAAACGATCGATGCCAAGCGCTATTCCGCCCGCAGGCGGCATGCCCAAAGATAGCGCATCTAGGAAGCTTTCGTCAAGAGGTAAAATAGGTTTCCCTTGCGCTTTTCTGATACTCTGTTCCTCCAGAAAGCGGGCTCTTTGTTCCTTGGCATCATTTAGCTCAGAGAAAGCATTCGCAAGTTCCATGCCAGCCAAATAAAGCTCAAATCTCTCGGCGTAAAGCTCATTTTTGGGACACTTTCTAGCTAGTGCTGCTTGAAAGTACGGATATTCTTTCAAGATCACCGGGGCTTGGATCTTCTTTAATTCGGGCTCGATCTTTTGCATGAAGATATTATAGAAAAGAGCATCGAGACGGGAAGGGGCCAGGCATGCCTGGCCCCTTCCCGTGACATAATCATCCAAATCTTCTCCTGCATACTGCCGAAAAGCTTCCTTCATCGTCATAATAAGGGGCTTGTCCAAATCGTAAGTTTGTCCTTGATATGTCAGCTTGTTTGATCCGTTGATCTCTTGATTTATTGTTTTAATGAGATTCAGTGTGTCTTGCATGATATCCTCATAATCGGCATAGGCACGATACCATTCCAGCATCGTGAACTCGGGATTATGCGTCAGGCTGTTTTCCTCTCTGTTGCGAAAACTTCTCGTTATTTCAAAAATTCTAGGTAAACCGGCAGTTAAGAGTTTCTTGAGAGCATATTCGGGAGAAGTTATCAGGTAGTAATCTTCTTTTTTTCCATCTCGAGAAATTAGCTTAGTCTCAAAAGGATTTAAATAAGGTTCTTGTCCCGGGTACTTCACCAAGATCGGAGTTTCAGTCTCGATGAATTCGCGTTTATGAAAAAACTGGCGAATTAGTTTCAGGATCTCAGCTCTTTTTTGCATAGTTTCTATTTGCTCAGGATCGTAAGTCGCTTTTTGCCAGTTCTCTTGGAAATTGTAGTTGGCAAAGTCTGTAGCAGGTTCTGCGAGAACTTCGATCTTCTCTACTTGGAAGAGTTTGCCTTTGAATTGACCACTACATTTCACGATGGTCCCGAGCGCTATCTTGGACAAGGGGGCCTGCCCCCTTGTCTCGAGACAGGCAACACGATAGACTTTTTCCTCTCTCTTAAGCAGAAAACTACTATCTTTTTCGATATTTATTACGCGGCCGTGGATGATCATAGATTTCTTTAGGACGGGGGTATTTTAGCACAAGGAGGCGGCAATGATTATTGACAAAATACTAAAAATATGATATAAATAAAGATGTCAACGTGTCTGACTTTTTAACAATCTTTGATTTTAAGGAGTTGGACCTTGGCAACAGGTCTGCTCTTTAAAAGGAGGTATTATGGGAGAATTGACTATCGGCCTCATTCTGGGGTTTGTACTCGGGATGATGGTGCGTCACTACTGGAATAAGAAGTAGTGGCAGACCTGAAAAAAGAAACCCTCGGTTGTTACACAGCTGAGGGTTTTTGCTAATCCCTTTTTCTTGCTACACTCTGCTTGCTAACAGAAATTTATGAAGCCCAAACTTGCCATCGTCAGTCTCGGATGTGATAAAAATCGTGTGAATACGGAGAAGATGCTGAGTCAAATTTCTGATTTGGTTACTTTTTCAAGCTCTGAAGATGCGGAGTATGTTTTTATCAATACATGCGGATTTCTCGAGTCGGCTCGTCAGGAGCTTTTTGAGATTTTGGATAGCTTTCGTCCGGAGCAAAAGCTGATCTTGGCCGGGTGTTTCTGGAAATTCGCGGATGAGGGGTTTTATGCGAGGTTTCCGAATGTTATATCCTTTTTGAAGGATGGGGATGATATTCGAAAAATCGTTACCGATCTGGCAGGCGCGCGATATATCGCGCGCCCACAAAAACAGCTGGGGAATACCATTTTCCTCACCCCGCCATCCTATGCCTTCCTCAAAGTATCCGAAGGTTGCGATAATCATTGTACTTTTTGTATCATCCCCCAGCTCCGCGGCAAATATCACAGCAGGAAGATTGAGGAAATTTTGGAAGATGCCAAAGTTTATTTAGAGAGGGGAGTAAAAGAGCTGATTCTCGTGGCGCAGGATGTGGGAAATTATGGGGCGGATTTGGATCTCGCCTTGGTCTGTTTGTTGCGGGAAATTGAGAAACTTCCGGTCGAATGGATTCGTTTATTATATCTCTATCCTGAACGTATTAGCGATGAACTTTTGAGTTTTATCGCCAAGAGTAAAAAGGTCTTACCCTACTTCGATATGCCGCTGCAACATGCTGCAGATAGTGTTCTAAGGCGCATGGGTAGGCCTTATAAAAAGGCAGAGATTGTGAACTTGCTTGGGAAGATTCGTGCCAAACTTCCGGAAGCTGTCATCCGTTCCACTTTCATTGTGGGCTTTCCGGGAGAGACAGCAGCGGACTTCGAGGAGTTAAAAACTTTCCTAAAAAGTCAGAAGTTGAACCATGTCGGAGTATTCGGCTATAGCGACGAGGAACTTTGCTCAGCATATAAACTTAAGGATAAAGTTGAGCAAAAAACTATTCAGAAACGTGAGAAAGAAATTATGGAGCTACAAAAAAAGATCTCGGCCGAGCATTTAGCTAAGTTCGTGGGTAAGGAGATCCGGGTCCTAATAGATGGGAATCCGGAAGAAGGTGTGTATATCGGTAGAAACTTTTACTTTGCCCCGGAGGTGGATGGCGCGCTGTATTTCAACAGTGGCCTTCAGCCTGCTGCTATAGGGGAGATCGTGAAAGTTCAGATCACAGAAGCCGGGGAGTATGATTTGTTTGGGGAAATTAGTAGCTAAAAGCTAGGGAACTAGAAGCTAAGGAATTAAAAGGCAGGACAAGGTCAATTACCCTAGTCCCTTAGCTAATAGCTTTTAGCTTCTAGCTCCTAGTCTTTCTTTAGCGTCTTGAGCTGCTTTACCACCGCAAACTTCTCGTTTTCTAGGAACTCGAGCTGATAAGGGTTGAGGTTCTCGCTCTGGAGCTCTCCTTGGAGGAATTCGAGATATTTCTCAACTGAGGTATAGGTCAAAGTTTGAGACTGTTCACAGTGATTACAGAGTATTTCTACACTATTTTCGTCATTATCAATGCTTAAGAAACCAGTCCTGATGTTATATGCACGCAACTTATTATCGGCACTGATTATAGTGTCACTAAAAGTGATGGATCCAACCAGCGCAGCATGGTGAGGCAAGACCATCATACGGCCTAACTCAGTGTCTACTAACAGAGAATTTACTTCTCCCTCGTAAACGTTTTCGGTAGGGGTTTTGACTGTGAGCTTAAAAGTTTTTTTAGTGTCCATAGGATAGTTATTCTAGAATTTCGACGATACGTGGAGACGCTAGGTGGAGACGCCCGCCTGATCGGACGGGCAGGCATTGCAATGCGTCTTTACTACTTGTCTTTTTTACTCTCCTCATGGGCCTTTACTACAGCAGCAATCGACTCTGCCATGTAGAAGTTTTGTTCATCTATGTGATCGTATTTTCCTGACAAGATGTCTTTGAAAGAAGCAACGGTCTCTTCGCGTTTACAGTATTGTCCCTTCATGCCCGTGAAAGCTTCGGCGACATGGAAGTTTTGAGTCAAGAATCTTTGAATCTTTCTGGCTCTTTGAACTGTTAACTTATCATCCTCAGAGAGCTCATCCATACCCAAGATCGCAATCACATCTTGCAAATCTTTGTATCTTTGCAAGATTAGTTTGACGGCAGAAGCGACTTCGTAGTGATCTTTGCCGACGATATCCTCTTTCAAAGCTGTACTAGAAGAATCTAGAGGATCTACTGCAGGATAAAGACCAAGCGAAGACAGCTTTCTGGAAAGCACAACGGTAGAGTCCAAGTGCGCAAAGGTAGTAGCTGGAGCAGGATCGGTCAAGTCATCAGCAGGTACGTACACGGCCTGTACGGAAGTGATGGATCCGGTATTGGTAGAAGTAATTCTTTCTTGTAAGGAAGCCATGTCTGTAGCCAGTGTAGGTTGATAACCTACCGCACTAGGCATTCTTCCCAGCAAAGCGGATACCTCTGAACCGGCCTGTGTGAAACGGAAGATGTTATCAATAAACATCAGAACGTCTTTGCCTTCATCACGGAATTTTTCGGCTATAGTAAGACCAGTGTAAGCGACGCGCATTCTGGCTCCTGGAGGCTCGTTCATCTGTCCAAAGGTCATAGCAAGTTTATCAATAACTCCACTTTCCTTCATCTCTTGGATAAGGTCAATTCCTTCTCTAGTTCTTTCTCCTACACCTGCGAACACAGATAGTCCTCCGTGACCGGAAGCGATATTATGAATCAGCTCCTGCATGATCACAGTCTTACCCACACCTGCACCTCCGAAAAGAGCGACTTTACCACCTTTGATAAATGGACAGAGGAGGTCAATCACCTTGATACCAGTCTCGAAGATCTCGATTTTAGGATTTTGGTCTACGAATTTGGGAGCGACAGCATGTATGGATCTGCGTTCTACATCTTTTGCAAAATCTGCTCCATTGTCGATAGGATCTCCGGTTACATTGAGCACTCTGCCCAGAACCACTTCGCCTACCGGTGTTGTGATGGTCTCTAGCGTATCTTCAACTTCCTGTCCACAATAAAGATTGTCTGTAGTCGTCATCGCTACAGTACGTACCACGTTTGATCCGATATGGCTTTGTACTTCCAAGATCACATATGAACCATCTTCTCTTTTTACTCTGAGAGCGGAGAATATCTCAGGAATGTGATCAGGGAAATAAACATCGATCACCACGCCTGTGATGGCAGAGATCTGACCTATTGGGGTTTTTGCTGACATAATGTTAGGTTATATACTTTATAATTTGGATAATTTGATGCGATCCCAATCCGCCTAGGCGGAACGAATGCATGCGAATGATGCGAATCGGGAAATTTAGTTAGAAAGGGTTTAGTGCTGGTAACTTAGTCAAAGGTCAAATGTCAATTGTTTCCTAGACGTTTGAGGCTGCTATGATTTCTGATATCTCTTGAGTAATAGCTTGCTGACGGGCTTTATTATAGATAAGTGTTTTTTCATCAATTAATTTATCAGCGCTCGTAGTAGCACTTTGCATAGCCATCATTCTGCTGGAATATTCGGTGGCTCTGAGTTCTGTGAAAGCTTGCAAAAGAAGTATTTCCAACAGTTGTTTTATGAGCTTTTCTGCTACTACTTCTTCTGAAGGTTCAAAAATAGAGTAACCACTTATT